>JAFWUX010000155.1 GCA_017523995.1 Oscillospiraceae bacterium
CCAGTGATGTAGAGCCGCATCAGCTTCGGGTTGTATTCATACTTGCGGAGCAGAGCAAAGATGTTGTCTGCATATT
Source organism: Oscillospiraceae bacterium (assembly GCA_017523995.1). The sequence goes on from JAFWUX010000155.1 coordinate 77, forward strand.
CGGAAATCGCCTGACGGAGAACCTCCGCGTATTCGCTGTCGATATCCGCTTTTCCGTAACGAATCATGGTCTGAATGATCGTCTCGTCCACAGTCACGCCGAGCTTGTCCATCATGGCATTGGACGCAGCCTTGACGCACTGGTTCACGCCCATTTTCTCGGTGTAGCTCTGTGTGGTGATCGGCTTGCGGTTGTTAATCTTCATGATATTGACCGTACCGTTGCCGATGTCCGCGAGCATATTCAGTCCGGTCATATCCTTGAGATACGGCACAACAGCGGCATAGCCCTGCGGAAATACGCTACATCCGATGATGCGGACGGAGTAGAGCCTGTCCTCATACTTGAAGTCCACGCTCTCCCTTTGGAGCATATACTTGCGGAAATCCTCACGCTGGCGGCTTACCCATGTAAGGGGGAGACCGACCGCAAGCCAAACATCAGCTGAGGTGATGCCCTCATGGTTCAGTTCACGGGCAATGCCCATAAGCGTGAACAGGTAATAGTCATTGTCCTCACATTTGTCTGCGAGATACTCTTTGTGTCCTTCACCGATGAGATAATAGTTCTCGTTATAGCAGAGCGTGTTCCTGGTGAAGATCGGCGCGGCATCCAGTCTGGCGATGCCTGTCGGCGTGACCGTGTTCGCGGTCTTGATGTTCCCGTAGCCGTGGTCGATGCCCACGATGAGGAAGTCCTTGTATCGCTTCATTTGCATCCCTCCGTATATATTTCTTATTCGGTTCTCTGAGATACGGCCGCTATCCCCTGAACCTGAATCCATTATATATCTTTTCCGAGGGCTTAGGGATGGCTGTGTGTTGCATGAGTGTTGCACGGAAATGGCATAAAAAAACGCCCTGACCTCTTGTGTGAAGGTCAGGACGTTATATAATAACTCAGCATGCTTCATGCCTAGAATAAGTAGATAGATAAGAGCAACGGATGAATTATTGTAGGGCATGAAACAGAGCAGGCAGAATCTCTATTTGAAGATTGTCTTGTCTTTCACTAAGATGTTTTTTCATATAACGAAGAGTATTGCTTAGCTTTTTTGGTATGAATAATGTTCATTTCAAGAACCGGGATTTCTCGTCTTTCACCAATTAACTCCTGTAACTCCTTTACGGCTTCAGCCGTTAATTCTCTTTCAGCATGACTTTGAATAGCTTCTATTCTAATGGAAATTTCATGATACTTATAGTGCTCACATAATCTTTCAATAATTTTCAATACTATTCCAGATGCACATACAACGGTACTCAATACATCAGATTTATAAAGCATAGATATGGCAATAACTAATGTAATTAGAAAAAAAACAATTATATGTAGAATAATCATGCGTTTTTTTACCATCTTCTTATTCCACCATATATTTTGTTTTTGACATTCAAATTGAGCGTGAAGATGCTCTAAAGGATTCTTAAACTCATACCAATCCTTAACACCCGGTGGTTTGTTTCGCCCAGTCTTTTGCATACTAATATCTGCTTTATTTTTGTGCCTCTGATAAGTGCTTAGAGCAATTTCTCTTAGTTCCTGTTTGCGAGCATCTGTATAATTCTCTTCACCTATCATTAAAATATAAGAATCGAAATAATTACGGAGAGCGGCAGCGTTCTTTAATTTGCGATTAAAAATACATGCAGTTATAAATGCGAAAACTTCTAATAACGCTGGTATCCCCATGCTGATGAATTTTGAAGCAGAATCAGGAACAAATATCATTGCAGCAGATGCTATACATAACATCCAACTCAGATAATTTAATTTTTCCGCAGAATTGAAATAGTTTCTTGAAGCATACTGAATCTTCAATAACAGGTCTTCATTTTGACGATCGTTAATGATCTGACTGTTTATCATACTTTTTTATCACCTCACATAATCTCGAATAATCTCTTTCTGCAATAGAAAACAAATAGTCATCGCAAATAAATGGATATATATAACTTCCATGACACTTTCTTGTAATCAAACCTGATTCACAAGGACAAGATAAATGACCTTTGTATTTTCTTAGTGATATAGCACGAAGCAATTTTACACATTTAACAATATCACTCTCGTGGAGGATTTGCTGATATGTCTCTATCACACCATCCAAGTCATGTCCTCGATCGCCGTATGGGAATTCACCAAATCGCGAATAATACTCATAAGAATAATAGTATGGCTCAACTATATTCTCCATCCATTGTAATAGACTATACCCATTGTAGAAGAATAAAGCAATAAACGCTTCTGTTTCTAAACAGAGTTCACCATCAGAATATCGGTGAACATATGATTCATCAATATGGTTTCCGATATCCCAAACAAGTGGCAATTCATCATTATTCAGCGTAATAAGAATTTTGAGCTCATATTCATTATCTATGGTGAAGTTATTGTAGGAACGATTAATTCGTACTTTTCCGGAGAGAATAATTGACGAATCTTTCTCATTAGCTTCTTCTTTTAAACCGCTATATACAGCAAGAAGCTCATCAATCTGCGGTTTGATTTGAGTATAGTTGATTCTCATAAATGTTGATACGGCTTTGAAGCCGTTGAAGCATTAATAGGCGTAGCAACACGAGTTTTTCTGTATTTTTTTATAATCGGATTATTAGGATCATAGTTTGCAAAACTATTCTCCAAGACAACACCAAATTGATTATCGTCTTTTTGAGTCAGTACTTCAAAAAGGTCTTTTTTAATAGCTGTAACCCATTTAAAGAAGCTCGTAGGTATTCTATCATCTTCATTCCATTTATTGGCAAGATTGTCTTCTGGATCAGCAGGGTTTGGAACATTCCATTTTCCGTTTTTATACGATAGAGCTGGAGAATCATCATACTGTAGAGCATATTTTTCAAATGTCATTTCAGTTTGGTGAATACACACCTCAAGTTTATTCAGTACATATTCTAATAATTCAAATACAGAACAATTCTTTGTCCTGTAGTTAGATGCGATTCGAGCAGCTATTGTTGTAATCAATGCAGAAATTGGCTTAATATCATCGCCATTAGCAAGTTGAGAATAATATGCATCGCGCTGATACTTCAAAATCTGTACAACTCTTTGTAACGCAGAGTGTCTTACCTCATTCGGCAATTCCTCAACGGAAGTACTTTCAAATATACTGCGTTCTGTATATTTAGGGGCATACATTAAGAATGGGCCATTTATTTCATCAAACCACTTTTTAAAGCCTTTTGGATTATTGGATATCCAACGATAACTTTTTTCAGAATTCTGCCTTGGAATGGCAATGCTTGTATCAACTATTTGCGGACTTAACCCTTTTGTAATGAGTGCTGCTTTTTCAGAATCGGTATCGCTTACTGCCGGAACTAAATCTATTGAGAAGCTAACACCATTGATATCAGCATACTCAATTGTAAAGCATTCTTCCCACTTCACAAGTTTTCCTCCATAAGTATCGTTGCCTTTCAAAGTGTTTTCAATTAAGTCTCTCAAGCCACTTGGTGTGTACTCAGACTTTGTACCAGTAACCTGACAAATACAATCAAGATCATAGCTTGGACTTTCCGCTTTCTTTATTGGACGAGTAACCGTCCCTAATGCGAACGATCCTTGTGGATATATAGTTGCTTCAATACCATGTTCATCTAAGAACGCAGCAAGGGCTTCATATTTACTTTGAGCATTCTTAAATAAAGTTGGCGAAATATCAAGCTTTTCAATAACTGACAGGAAATCCTTTTGACGTTCAGAAATGTTCATGATTTAATCCTCCATTTTTTTTTGCACTCATGCTATCCGAGCATTAATTATAATATAACACCAATCAGGAACAATGTCAAGAACCGACAAGTATTTGGTCTGGTTCGGAAAGATTAGCGGTCGATGTTCATTGCGTCTTCAAAAAGCAACGAATGAAACGCAATGTCTCATTCGTTGCTTATGAACTATCTTGAGAATTTTATTTTTCCTTGAGCAGCTCTGCCCATGTTGTCGGAGTATGTGCTAGGGCGTTTTTGACATAATAGAGTAAAATGAGCTGTGCATCCGCCGCATCCAACACGCCGTCCGCATTGACATCCGCCGCCTTTCGCTGAGCCTGTGTCAATGCGCTGTCCTGTTTGCTAACTTCTTTGGTATAGCCGACGAGTGCAAGCTGAGCGTCATTGATATCAGTTGCTTCATCTCCGGTTAGATCACCTGTGACTTCCTTCGGAGTATAGATTTCAAGTCCGAGCTGACAGCCGGAACAATAACTTGCCACATGCATCATCGAGAAGCTTATTTTGTTGATCTCAGAAGTCTGCGATTCGATTTTATCCTTAAATGCAAGATAATCCGCATACGGAATTGCCGAAGCAGCAGCATCTGCTGATTTCAGGACGTAGATATCCGGTTCCGATTTACGCTGCAATTCAGTATCAAATTTACTGATAGTATAGCGCGGATCAGCCGACAGTAATGCTTCAGTTTTATCAGAAACCGGCGCATAGACATAAATAGCGCTAATACTATAGTGATTGCATTGTGTTACACAGACTGATTTACCGAGATAGGTGATGTCCGGATTCACAGCAATGCAGTTGATAATACTCTGATAGTGCTGTTCGGTTGTCCTCGACTTAGCACCCGTAACACTGAGATAATAGACCTGGTCCGTGATTTGCTCCTGCGGAATGACTTCTGCCGCTCCGACATATGTGTCATATAGAGAGACTAATTTGTTAATTTCGGAAAGCGAATGAACCTCATCAAGGATTAGTTGTTCTTCTTCCGCAAACGGTATAAGCTGGATTACAGCTGCGGAACCGTCTGGCTCAGATACGACCGGATAATCACCGATCTGCTTGATCGCTGACACATCGCCTTCAATGCGGACGGCCAACCCATATTCCATTGCGCCGGTTACACGAACAGGCTGTTTATTATTCTCCTCAGCAGATGCAACCGAAATGCCGGTCATGTTCAGCAAAACGGAACAGCTTAATAAAAAACTGACCATTTTTTTCATGGTTAATCATCCCTTCAAATTATAGATTTGGATTATTAAAGCAAAATTGCAAAATCGGACGTATGATACGAATAGAACCACTAGCTAAAAACGGATGTAAATCATCATAGTAATACATACATTCAATTCCGACTTCAGTATCATATGTTTCATCAGGATCATTGAAAGTTTCTAATGTTGTAAACAGCGGAGCGCCGCTTCCGCCATGCCAGATATATGCAGAAGATACTATTATGTAATTATCAACAGTAGAATTAATCACTCCATCTGTTATTGCAGGTGTAGTGCCGGGGAAGAAACTTTCAGTATGAACAGAGGTCTGATTCCCCCATGCTCCGTCAAGCGCTAAGCCAAGTGGGAATTTTTTACAACTATAAGGAGCCGCAAGTAAATTCTCTGAAACTACTATGATTGCATAATCATATCTTGATGTGGGACCGTATGTAAAATACAATGTTGGAATATGATAGCTAACTGCAGTAGCATCCAAAAACTGAGGCTGTCCATTACTCATGCCGAGATAAATGTGCTGCATTTCAGTGTTATAATGATTATAAGGATCACCTTCATTTGCAATATTGTAAAGACAGTGTGCATTCGTGAGTATCAGATGATTCCCAATAATTGCTCCTGTTCCTGCATTTCTGACAATACGTTTGTCCGTAGGAATAGCATATCTGTTTTCAACCATTTCTGACACAGGTGCTTCATTTAAACTCTTTGTGTTTTGTGCTTGAATATTATTTAAAATTTGATTTACTGATTGTTCAATTCCCGAACTGAAAATTGTGTAATATGTATCATTATTTCTAGTCAAATCATTTCCGACGATATGTTTTTCATATTCTATGTTTTCGAAACTTGTAGATGGTGCATTTCCAGTACCCGGAGCAGAGTAATTATTGGTAGTCGGTATATTATGACTGATACAATAAACATAGTATGCCAAATAAGCAGTCGCATCTTCTTTGTCAATAATATATTCACCAGTCACATCCATATCATTATAATCGCCGCCATAGATTACGTCACCGCTTAAAAAGTTAAGGATATACATAGCATCGCCGGCATCCGCTCCCGATATTCCATCGAGATTCTTGATTCTACTGATATCTACGGGGGGATTAGTTCTTGACAGTTGTTCCTGAATTAATGCTTCGATTGAGTCTATTTCCAGTTCATTCAAAATGTCCTGCAAATATTCAGAATTACTTTCAGATATATTTTGAAGAGCAATTTGAATTCTATCGGTTTCAGTAAATGCATATGCAGTTGATGAACCAAGACTGCATGCGGTAATTGACAGACTAAAGGTTGTTAACAAAGCTGTGAGTTTCTTCATATCAAAACCTCCTCATATTCTTTTATGTCCCTACTGAGGTTATCACATCATACGCATCACCCCCGAAGTCTGGTTGATGGATTGCGACTGAGGAAACCAGAATCCTGTTTCCTTGGCATAATGTGTCACAACAACCCGGTAATAATAGCCGTATGTCACAGGTACTCCGTAGTCATGAACATAATACGCGCTAACATTAGTATCCGTCAGATCAAATTCCGGTACACAGGTTGTCCACCCGTTGACGCCGTTTGCGCTTTGCTGAATCTGAATGTCGATGATCCCGATTTCAGCCATAACGGCACTGGCTGAAGTCGATGATGTGATGTAGACCTTGTTGGAATCATTGTAGCAAGAAAGATTATAGTATGAGATCAGATTAGCGTCTTGGGGTTCTGTCGGATTCCCGGAGTTTTCGCCTGAATCCGCTGTGTTCTGCGGTGCTGTTTCCTCGGCAAATACCGAAACTGGCGCAAGCATGCAGACTGCGGCAGTCAGGCACGCGAACAGAATACGATAAGAAGCCATAAATATCCCTCCTTTCATGTGCTTCTATCTATTCAATGTCATGGGATATGCCACTTTTCCCGGGATCGCAAAACTTTGTAGGAGTATACAAAAAAGCACGTCAAACCTTTGTGCAGTTTGACGTGCCACTCAGTCAAAATAGGAGCAGAGAACACGATAGGATTCATCGTAGCCGATGTGATTGGAACTCATGTGATAAATGATGTGGGCTTCCTTGTCGCAGAATGCGGCGTGAAAGACCTCGTCCTCCCATGAAATCAGAACCCTATATCCGCCGAGTATTTCTTCATGAAACTGATAATGATCACTTGGAAAGCCGAAATTGATGCTGTCATAATCCTGCTGCTTCTCAGCATAGGTGAAATGAAACTGTAAATTGTTATGCTTACTGCTTCTGTATGTGAATTGAATTTCATTGATTTTTGCATCATCCGTGTTCAAATCCCGTAACTGCATCCCCTCTGGCAGGCAGGCAGGCGTCAGCGGAGAAAAGCCGAGCTTCTCGCATTCTGCCCTTATACCGTAGGGATCGTCTTCAGCGGTTTCCAGTTTAATCACCGATGAATCAAAATCGTCCGAGCGCAGGGAGATGCCTCCCTTTGTGAGCTGATAGATCGTTTCAGGCAGATTCGTACCGAGCGCATGGAGCGTCCAGAAATTCAGCCCGAGACACAGCACCGCGCATGCCGCAAGCACAGCAACCGGGCGCATCCGCCGGATCTGACGCAGCCGGTAATTCTTTTCGCTGCTTTTTTCCGCAAGCAGCAGGATGTTCTTTTCAGCGATTGCGGACAGATCTTCATTTGACGTTGCATCATAGATCGCCTCGGATAGCTGTTCGATCAGGGCATAATCCCGTTTTGCAGCAGGCTTGCGGCTCTCCTGCTCCAGCATTGCCTGCATTTCAGCGACCATTTCACGGTCAGCCTTTGTGGGCTTCATAGCGTTCACCTCGTTTCGTGTTTTTGCTTTCCATATATTCAATGTCAGCAGGACAGGCGGTTTTCTAGTGCTTTCGCATTTTTGTATGACTGCACAATGGAGTGGACAGGAAGCATGTCATTCCTTGTGCAATTTGATTTTCTTCTTAATCCGATCAATTTCTTTATATAATTTATAAAGCGTCATATTGTGCTGCTGCGCAAGTTTGTTTCGCGATCCATATGCTGCTTCATAGTATTCATATAGCAATGTGGATTCCGCTTCTGTCAGACAGTCGAGCGGTGTTTCTGATTCCTGTCCGGGTAATCCGCCGTGATCTGCAAGTTCTATCTCGTCAATCGGAATCTGCTCTCTATATTTTTTCTCTTTTCGTCGATAGTTTCGAATTACACGGTCAGCTGTTTTATAGAGCCATGTTTGCATATTGTTGCTTAGATTGAGGCGATTCTTCTTTTGAATCATAATCAGAAATACGTTTTGCGTACAATCCTGCGCAGCATTTGCATCACAATTCAGTTTTGCATAGCAGTATTTATAGATAGGCTGATAATATTTTTCTGCAATGATAGTACACAATTCATCCTGATTCAAAAGCAATCACCTCCCGTTAAATTGTTGCTTATATCATACCATGAATGAAATGAATTGTCAACACTGTTAGCCGAAGAAAAACAGCACCGCTTTTCAGCCGATGCTGTTTTTTACTTATGATTTATATCGGATTATGGCTGCTTTGGAATTACTCTCCATATGAACAAACTACTGGGATAGTATCCCTTTGGCGGGTTTGGGCGGAGCCCATTATAGATCATCGCGGAGCGATACCTTATTTCTCTGTGCAGAATTCGACTTTTTCGCCGGCGAGGATCATGTTTGTTGTGCGGACGGCGCACATCTTGCCGCACATCGAGCAGGTGTGACGATCCGCGGGCGGCGTGCTCTCAAAATACGCCTGCGCCTTTTCGCGGTCCACGGCAATCTCAAACATTTTGTCCCAGTCAACGGCGTGGCGCGCCTCTGCCATCTTGTTATCAAGGTCTCTTGCGTGCGGCACGCCCTTTGCAATATCTGCCGCATGTGCCGCGATCTTCGAGGCGATGATGCCCTCCTTGACGTCATCGACATCCGGCAGGCGCAGATGCTCCGCAGGGGTGACATAGCACAGGAAGTCTGCGCCGCTTGCCGCTGCAATTGCCCCGCCGATCGCTGACGTAATATGATCGTAGCCCGGGAAAATATCCGTGACGAGCGGTCCGAGGACATAGAACGGGGCATTGTGGCAGAGACGCTTCTGCAGCTTCATGTTCGCTGCGATCTCGTTCATTGCCATGTGTCCCGGTCCCTCGACCATGACCTGCACATCCTTCTCCCATGCGCGGAGTGTCAGGCTGCCGAGCTCGATCAGCTCCGAAATCTGACCGGCATCGGTTGCGTCATCAATGCAGCCCGGACGCAGCGCGTCGCCGAGGCTGATTGTCACATCAAACTCGCGCAGAATCTCCAGCACCTCATCATAATGCTCGAAGAACGGGTTTTCGTTTCCGGTCATCATCATCCACGCAAAAAGCAGCGAGCCGCCGCGCGAGACAATGTTCATCTTTCTGCCCTCGCGCATGAACGCCTCGACCGCTCTGCGGTTGATGCCCGCGTGAATGGTCATGAAGTCCACGCCCTCCTCGGCATGTGCGCGCACAACCTTGAGGAAATCCTCTGCGGTGATCTCGAGCAGATCCTTTTCGAGGTAGCCGATTGCGTCATACATCGGGACGGTGCCGATCATTGCAGGGGACTCCGCGATGAGCTTCTGCCGGAAGGTGTTGGTCTTGCCGTAGTTGCTGAGATCCATGATTGCTTCTGCGCCGAATTTGTGCGCAAGTGCGACCTTCTGCATCTCGACGTCATAGTTCTTTGCGTCGCCGGAGATGCCGAGGTTGACATTGATCTTTGTCCGCAGACCGCCGCCGATGCCCTCGGGCGAGATCGCCTTGTGGTTGACATTGCACGGGATTGCGACTTCACCGGTTGCAACGAGCGCGCGGATTTTTTCCGGCTCCATGTATTCCTTTTTCGCGACGATTTCCATTTCCGGCGTGATGATGCCCTTTTTCGCCGCCTCCATCTGTGTGTGATACTGCTTCATAGATACTCCTTTCAGTCGCCTGCAAATGTGCTGTGCAGGTCAAATGCGTGATTCATCGGACCGCTGCCGCTGCCCAGATCGAGCATTGCGGCGAGCGCGCCGGAAAGATACTGTTTTGCGCGCAGGACGGCGTCCGAAAGGGGATATCCCTTTGCGAGATTCGCCGCGATTGCGCTCGAAAGCGTGCAGCCCGTGCCGTGCGTATTGGGATTGTCAATGCGCCTGCCGCGGAGCCATTCGCCCTGTGACTTGTCATATAGATAATCATTCGCATCGCTGAGGCTGTGCCCGCCCTTGAGCAGCACCGCGCAGCCGTAGCGTTCCGCGATCTGTGCCGCGGCGTGCTCCATATCCTGCGGGGTGCGGATCGCGCTGCCTGTCAGCACCTCTGCCTCGGGGATATTCGGCGTCACGAGGCATGCAAGCGGCATGAGCTGCCCTGTCAGCGCCTCGACCGCATCCACATTGATGAGCCTTGCGCCGCTTGTCGCGACCATGACCGGATCGAGCACGATGTTCTGCGCGTGATATTCTGTGAGCTTCTGCGCGATCATGCCGATCAGCCCCGCAGAGGCGACCATGCCGATCTTGACCGCATCCGGCACGATATCCGTGAAGATGCTGTCGAGCTGCATGCCGAGAAATTCCGGCGTGACCTCCATGATTCCGCTGACGCCGGTTGTGTTCTGCGCGGTCAGTGCGGTGATCGCGCTCATGCCGTAGACGCCGTTTGCGGTCATGGTCTTGAGGTCTGCCTGAATGCCTGCGCCGCCGCTGCAATCGCTGCCCGCGATGGTGAGTGCTGTTTTCATGATACGATTCCTCCTGCAAGCTGCTTCATCTCAGCTGCAGCGCGTTCGATATCCGGCTCGCCGAACACCGCCGAGACCACCGCCGCGCCTGCCGCACCGATGCCCTGCAGCGAGCTGATATTCGCCTTGCTGATGCCGTCGATTGCGACCGCGGGAATCTGCACGCTGCCCGCAATCGTGCGGAACTGCTCCGCCGTGATGCGGATCGCGTCGGTCTTTGTCGGGGAGGGGAACACCGCGCCGACGCCGAGATAATCTGCGCCGGACTGCTCTGCAAGCTGCGCCTGTTCGACGGTTTTCGCCGTCGCGCCGATGATGAATCCCGCGGGCGCTGCCTTGCGAATCTCCGCGACGGGCGCATCCGTGATGCCGACATGGACACCGTCCGCACCGGCTGCGATTGCCGCATGCCAGTCATCGTTGACGATCAGCCGGACGCCGAACCGGTGGCAGACTGCGGTTGCCTGCTTTGCCGTTGCAATCAGCTTTGACGCAGATGCGTTCTTTTCACGGAGCTGAATGATCGTTGCGCCGCCCCTGCACGCATCGGCGATTGCCGTCAGCAGGTCGCGCCTTGCGATGCAGCCGCGGTCGGTGATCGCATAGAGCAGCAGTTCACTTCTGCTGATCCGCTGCATGGATGCCTGCCGCAGCGCTGTGACCGTTTCCGCCGGATGCGGCGCTGCCATCAGCCCGCTCATGATGCAGACGCCCTTTGCGCCGTTTGCGGTCACTGCGGGGAGATTCTCCGCCGAAATGCCGCCGATGCCGTAGACCGGAAGTGCCGTGTTTTCGCAGATTTCACGCAGGAACCCGAGTCCTCTGCCTGCGAGTCCCTTTTTGCAGTCCGTCTCGAAGATGTGCCCCGCGATGATATATGAAGCGCCGAGCGATTCCGCCGCTCTGACATCTTCGAGGCTGTGGCACGAGACGCCGATCTCGCGGAACTGCCGCAGAATATCGCTGCGGAGCGACTGAAGCATCGGCAGGGGCAGGTGCAGCGACTGTGCCCCGAGCCGCTGTGCCGCCTCGGGATGTCCGTGCAGCGTGCAGGTCACGCCGTACTGCCGGCAGATCTCCGTGACCTGTTCAGCGAGTGCTGCGTAATCCGCTTCGGAGAGATCCTTTTCGCGCAGGATGATCCTGTCGGGATGTGCCGCCGCGATCTGCTCGATTCTGCTGAGAAAATCGCCCTCGCAGAGCGCACGGTTCGTGATACAGATCAATTCAGACATAGAGATAGTCATTCAGCACGGGCTGCAGTCCTTCCGCCTTCATATCGCGGTACATCTGCTGCAGACTGCGGTTATCCGCGATCTCAAACTGCGCATCGCCCTCGTCGCTGTTCTCCTTTCCGGTGTATTTGCTTTCGTGGTCGCCGATGCCGGTCGAGACACCGGCGGAGATTTTCGTCGCGGCAATCTTGACAATGCCGTTTCGGAATGCCGTGCTCTCACGCGAGGAGACCGTGATGCCCGCAAACGGCAGGAAGATGCGGTAGGCGCAGAGAATCTGGCAGAGCTGCCGCTCGCCGACATCATGCGGGTTGATTTTGCCGTTGTTGATGATCGGGCGCAGACGCGGGCAGGAGAGCGAGACCTCTGCATGCGGATACTTCCGCTGGAGATAGTAGACATGCAGCGCCGAGGCGAGCGCATCCTTGCGGAAATCGGAGAGCCCGAGCAGCGCGGAACATGCCACGCCGCGCATGCCGCCCATCAGCGCGCGCTCCTGTGCCTCAAAGCGGTAGGGCCAGACGCGCTTGTGTCCGGCGAGGTGCAGTGTCTCGTATTTGTCGGTGTCATAGGTCTCCTGAAATACGGTGACGTAATCGACGCCGCATTCGTGCAGATAGCGGTAGTCCTCCGTGTTGACGGGATAAATCTCGATGCCGACCATGCGGAAGTATTTGCGCGCCAGTTTGCACGCTTCGCCGATGTATTTGATATCGCTCTTGCTGCGGCTCTCGCCGGTCAGAATCAGGATTTCCTCCATGCCGCTTTCCGCAATGACCTGCATCTCGTGCTCGATCTGCTCCGGCGTCAGCTTCATGCGGCGGATGTGGTTGTAGCAGTTGAAACCGCAGTAGACACAGTAGTTTTCGCAGTAATTCGCGATGTAAAGCGGCGTGAACAGATAGACCGTGTTGCCGAAGTGCTTTCTCGTCTCGATGCGTGCGCGCTCCGCCATGCGCTCGAGGAACGGCTCGGCGGCAGGGGAGAGCAGTGCTTTGAGATCCTCAACCGTGAGCGACTGCTTTTCCAGTGCGTGCAGGACATCTGCGCCGGTGTACTGCGCCGGATCGTAGTCCGCAACCGCTGACATCACCTTTTCGCGGATATCAGACTGAATCTGCTCCTGCCCTTCCATATACGCCATGTGGTCAGTGCGGCAGCTCGGATCATTTTCCAGCTGATGCTTGCGTTTCAGCGCTTCGGGCGAGAGCGATTCCGAGTCGATCAGATATTCATTCTCCATATTCTCCATTTTGCAGCCCTCTTTCAGTCATGCAGAAAGCCGGTCAGCGTATCCGAGGGGGATGCGCCGCGGACAAGCACTCTGCCGAGTCCGGAGAGATATGCCGCTCTGCCCGCTTCGATCGCCTGCTTGAATGCGCCTGCCATCACGGGCAGATCGCCTGCGGTCGCGAGCGCTGTATTCGACATGACAGCCGCCGCACCCATCTCCATTGCCTCACATGCCTGCGAGGGTCTGCCGATGCCTGCATCCACAATGACCGGCAGGTCGATCTCGTCAATGAGAATCTGGATGAAATCTCTGGTTGCAAGTCCCTTGTTCGAGCCGATCGGGGAGGCAAGCGGCATGACTGATGCCGCGCCCGCATTGACCAGATCACGCGCCGTGTTGAGGTCGGGATACATATACGGCATGACGATAAAGCCTTCTTTTGCGAGAATCTCCGTTGCTTTGACGGTCTCGGCGTTGTCGGGCAGCAGATACTTTGTGTCGCGCATGATTTCGATTTTGACGAAATCGCCGCAGCCGAGCTCGCGGGCAAGTCTCGCGATGCGGACGGCTTCATCGGCATTGCGCGCGCCCGAGGTATTCGGCAGGAGCGTCACACCCTTCGGGATGTAGTCGAGGATGTTCTCCTGCTCTTTGGTGTTTGCGCGGCGCACCGCACAGGTGATGATCTCCGCGCCGGCGTATTTGACGGCTGCTTCGATCAGCGAGAGGGAATATTTGCCGGAACCGAGGATGAATCTTGAGTTGAATTCATGTCCGGCTATGATGAGCTTGTCATCGTTCATAGTTCTGGTTACTCCTTTGTGATTAGTTGTATCGCTTCGCGATGATTTTGATTGGGCTCCGCCCAAACCCGCCCCGCTTTTTATGCGGGAATATGGCGGAAAACACAGAATCAGCGTAAAATCGTCGAAATCCCATGTTTTTTCATGATGGCTCTAAAAATGGGATTCTTAAGGGATAGTATCCCTTAAGCGGGAGTTTGAGGGCAGAGCCCTCAATATAAATCCGCCGGAGGCACCTTAATTCTCCTGACCGGATAAGAGGCGCAGGATTATGTGTGCTTCGTGGGCGGCACAGACTGCAACGCGCGCGGAGATCAGCCCGAGCCCGTCTGCGACATCGCTTTTGCCGTCGCCGCAGAGATAGAAATGCGAGGTGATGCGCCGCGTCTGGATGGTGTTCGCCGTGTCGATGCCCGCCATGCCGCTCGCCGAGACAAGATACGCCTGCGGCAGATGCTCCAGCACACAGTTGACGAGCATTGCTTTCTGGTCGGCGCGGTCAAACGCCTCGCAGATGATCGGGAAGCCGGCAAGCAGCTGCGGGGTGTTCTCCTCCGTGAGTTTCACCGTCTCCGCTGTGATCTCGCAATAAGGTGCGATGCGGTGCAGTGTCTCCGAGAGCGCTTCGGTCTTGTATGTGCCGAGCTGCGCGGGGAAATACTGCTGCCGGTTGAGGTTCGAGATGTCCACGCGGTCAAAGTCGATCAGGTGCAGCCTGCCGACGCCCGCGCGCGCCAGATGAATCGCGACATTGGAGCCGAGCCCGCCCAGTCCGCAGACGGCGACCGATCCCGCTGCGAATTTCGCCTGCAGATCGGCGCCGTGCCGTTCGCAGAGTGCCGCATACATCTCCTCTTTTGTCGGGATTGCCATATCAGCCGCCCCCCACAAATCCGACGATCTCGACCTTGTCGCCGTCCTGCACAACCGTCGCCTCATACTGCGCCTTCGGGACGATCTGCTCATTCAGCTCGACCGCCACGCGCTGCGGCTGATATCCGCCCTGCGCGACAAGCTGCGCAATGCTGCTGCCGGAAACCTCTGCCGGAATCCCGTTGACAGTTACCATAAATCCACCTCCAAAATTAAAACGGGGAGCCGCGCGCAAAAACACAGCTCCCCGCAGATATCGGGTATATGTCCCTACGTTGGCATTATCCAAATCAGGTTATAGGTCGAAGACTCAGGCGCCTTCCTCTCAGCCTGCTTACAAGCTCCCTTGTTGCGTGTATAGTATACCACATATTCGCAAAAAATGCAAGAGGGGAATCCGGTATTTTGCAAAGTGCTCCGGATTCCGGATTATCTTGCGCAAGAAACTTCAAAAAGTTGAATATGAATGATATTTTACACTCCGTAAAAAATAAGTGTTTCCGTTTCTGATATTCTGCCCAAAGGCTGTCTATCAGTCTTATCAATAATGCCGATTTTATTGCGAACTGTTGTGAAGATATTGACATTTTGCATTGAATATGTTATAATACAATCACAAGGAACAGACAAGATAATCCCGAAAACAAATATAAAATCCGGATACGGAAATATCACAATCTGTATAATGATACGCGGACTATCACAAATCGGATAAATCGGGATGTCGAAAAACAAAAAGAAATTGCTTTGCGGAATACTGCAAGGCTGACGGCACTTTTCGGCTGCAAAAATCTCTCTGTTTGCCGCGATCTGACTCCGCGCCTGAGCGTGCAGGGAACGGCGCACTCAGGCACGGACGCGGCAGCAGCCGGAGAGATCGTTCCACACAGGATGCTGTCGCTTAGGGGAAACCGCTGTAACAGGGAAAGAGGATTACAGATACACACAGAAAACGCGCCGACACTGAGGGAAAGGGTTACCATAAGCACCACAAGGATACAGAAATCAACAAGCAGATTTTGGGGAAACAAGCTGCCACTTAGGGGAACAATTATCACAGCAAAGCTATGTCGCAACCGGCTTACGGACCGATTTTGACGATATCGCGCTTTGCGCTGCGGGGCTATCACGGATGGAAGACCGCGGATCTGGTTACAGGTCCGCGGTTTTTCATGCCCTGTGCCCGATACCGGTCGGCAGTGCCGACATCCATTTTGCTAAAGGAATATTTTGTGTTGTTGCCCCTTTATCTTTTCGTCAAATAGATTTTTTTTACTGGGCGCGGGGCGCGAATGCGAGGGAACAACCCAAAGAGGACAGGGGGAAGGTTCGCGAGCTCACATTCCCCCTATCCCCTTTAGTTTTTTCCCGCACCGTTACGCCGGTGCTGCGCTCATCCTTTTCCTGATTCCTTGACCCCCTTGGGGCGTAAGCCACTCAATTGACATAAGCCGCTTGTATTCGCGTAGGTCTTTTACAAAAAAAGTGCTGCTCTGAGATACAACTAAAGCCAAATGAACGGCTCACGCCCTCAGAGAGGAGAGGATAAGGAAAGAGGGAGCGCGAGGGGGAGAACCTTA
>JAFWUX010000156.1 GCA_017523995.1 Oscillospiraceae bacterium
CTCACGTCTCACTTCTCACTTCTCACGTCTCACTTCTCACTCCTCACTCCTCATTTCTCACTTCTCTCTCCTCACTTCTCACTCCCCACTCCTCACTCTCTTTTATCTTGCATTTTGCGCTGCAATGTGGTATAATATAGCTTAGGCTAACAGGAAGGATGTGACGCATATCAACAGCAGCAAGATGTTTCTTGTCGGACTGACCGGTCAGACCGGCGCCGGCAAAACAACCGTCAGCGAACTGTTTGCAGCAGAGGGGCTTGCGGTCATCAATGCGGATACGGTCGCGCGGCAGGTTGTCGAAAAGGGCACATCCTGTCTGGAGGCGCTGCACCGCGTGTTCGGCGACCGGATTCTTCTGCCGGAGGGTCAGATGAACCGCAAAGCCGTCGCCGCAATGATCTTCGGGGACGCATCCGCGCGCGAACGCTATCAGGCGATCATCTATCCCTATATCACGCGGACAATCCGGCAGCAGGCAGAGCAACTTGCAGCATCCGGCAGCAGGATCATTCTGCTCGATGCGCCGACACTCTTTGAAAGCGGGATCGCCCGCTTTTGCAGCGCTGTCATCTCGGTGATTGCGCCGCCGGAGATTCGCAGGGCGCGCATCTGCAGCCGCGATAAACTGACGGAGGATGAAGCCGAGCAGCGCATGAACGCACAGCATTCCGAGGATTTCTTCCGCGCAAACTCGGATGCCGTCATTGAAAACAACGGAAGCGAAGCCGCACTCGCAGCGGCAGTCCGGCAGACAGTCCGGATGCTGCGGGCGCTGGCAGAACCATATTTCGCAGCAAAATCAATGCACAAGGAGGAACCGATCATGGAAAACAAAGATTCAGTCAAGGCGCTGAAGGAATCGCTGCTGATGCAGAAAAAGCATGCAGCACTGCTTCTGGATGACGCAAAGATCGCAGAGTGCGACGCATTCTGCGAGGATTACAAGGTCTTTCTCGACCGCAGCAAGACCGAGCGCGAGGCGGCAGCCTATGCCGCAGAACTGCTCGAGGCTAAGGGCTTCCGGCTCTGGAAACGCGGCGATGCCGTCAAGGCAGGCGATAAAATCTACACCTGCAACCGCGGCAAGGCGATCATTGCAGCGGTGATCGGCAGCGAACCGCTCGAGGACGGCATCCGTCTTTCGGCGGCGCATATCGACTCGCCCCGTCTCGATCTCAAGCAGACGCCGCTCTATGAAGACGGCGAGCTCGCACTGCTCAAAACGCATTATTACGGCGGCATCAAGAAGTATCAGTGGACAGTTCTGCCGCTGGCGCTGCACGGCGTTGTCGCAAAGAAGGACGGCTCCGTGGTGCAGATCACTGTCGGCGAGGACCCTGCCGACCCGATCTTCTGCGTGACCGATCTGCTGCCGCATCTGGCACAGGAGCAGGTCAAGCGTCCGCTCGCACAGGGCATCAAGGGCGAGGAGCTCAATCTGCTGATCGGTTCGCGTCCGTTCCGCAGCGATGAGGGCAGCGATCTTGTCAAGCTGCGCATCATGCAGATTCTCAACGAGAAATACGGCATCACCGAGGCGGATTTCCTCTCTGCCGAGCTGGAGATCGTTCCGGCAGGCAAGTCGCGCGATCTCGGATTTGACCGCAGCATGATCGGCGGCTACGGTCACGATGACCGCGTCTGCGCATATCCGTCACTGGCAGCGCTCCTGAACACCGAGCATCCGAAGCACACCGCAGTTGTCATCCTGACCGACAAGGAGGAGATCGGCAGTGAGGGCAACACCGGTCTGCAGTCTGCATATTTCTATCACTTCATGAAGGATCTGGCGGCGGCATTCGGCACCGAGGCGCATACGGTCTTTGCGAAGTCGCAGTGCCTTTCCGCGGATGTCACGGCGGCATTTGACCCGACCTTCGCAGATGTCAACGACCGCAGAAACTGCTCGTATCTGAACTACGGCGTCTGCATGATGAAGTACACCGGCGCACGCGGCAAGAGCGGCTCCTCGGATGCATCCGCGGAGTTCATCGGCAAGATGCGCACGCTCTTTGATGAGGCGGGCGTCATCTGGCAGACCGGCGAGCTCGGCAAGGTCGATCTCGGCGGCGGCGGCACGGTTGCAGCATATCTCGCAAACCTGAATATTGACACCGTGGATGTCGGCGTGCCGGTGCTCTCGATGCACGCACCGCTTGAGGTTGTCAGCAAGATCGACGTCTATATGTGCTACGCCGCAGTGCTCGCGTTCAACCGCTCCTGATTGGCGATCTGTGTCGCTGAGTAAACCGTAAGAAACACGATTTGAAGGCGAATACTCATAATAGAAGTTTTGCCCCTGAGTGCGACAAAGCACTCAGGGGCATTGTGTTTATTCGGTTGATAAGCGAAATCAGCATATATCACCCTATCCGTTTCTTGATTTCTGCCTTGACTACTTCTAATTTGCTGCAGGTCAAAAGAGGGATCAATTTGTTTATTTCATCTATACTCTTATCCCACCACTTGAAACGAAGCAGGAGTTCAATCAACTCATCATCAAAGCGTTTCCTCAAAGGCTTTGATGGATTTCCGGCAACGATTGTATACGGATCGACATCACTGCCGACAATGCTGTTTGCTCCAATAATCGCACCGTCGCCGATATGAACGCCGGGAAGGATCACTGCGTTTTGTCCGATCCAGACGTCATTGCCGATCACAGTATCCCCTTTGAACGGCATTTCAGACGGATCAGGAGCGTTCATTTCCCATCCCTCAAGCGTATAAAATGGGAATGTCGTTACCGCATTCATCTGGTGATTTGCAGCATTCATCATAAACTCAACACCTGCTGCAATCTGACAGAATTTGCCAATGATAAGCCTATCCCTGCTCCATGGATAATAGTTTGTTACATGACTTTCAAATTCTGAGTCTGCAATGTAGGTGAAATCTCCGACGATAATATTCGGATTCTTAATCGTCGGTTTGACGTATATTTCTTTATCATATCCGGCTATTGGATGAATGATGTTCGGATTTGGAACGATTCCGTCTTTCATTTCATCTACCTCCATAAACTTCAATTTGTCTTTGTAACAATTATAGCAAATATTCTCTGTTAAGTCAATAAAAACGCCATAGTACTTCTGACTGTATATCAGAAATACTATGGCTCAAAACTTCTATATGAGTACCCAACTGATCCGTCCGGGGGATTTTGTTATTTGATCCGTATCTTGTCGCGGGTGATGACGCCCTGCGAATTGTACACGGCGATCATGCGGTCTGCGGTGGTGTAGTCCTCGCAGTATTTGCCCTCGGGGGTGATGAGGTAGTCGCCGTACCACAGTCCGAAGA
>JAFWUX010000157.1 GCA_017523995.1 Oscillospiraceae bacterium
CCTGCGGAGCTCCTAAAGCAGGGGAATTTCGCACTCTGCGGAGTGCGACCAAAGGGCGCCGCCCTTTGGAAACCTGCGAGCTTTTGAAAAAGCTCGACCAAAACTTTTATTTCGGCTTCGCCGTGTGCGCCTTAAGTTGTTCGTATTAATTTGGGGCACAGTTTGCGCAGCAATACTGTAAGTCCCCATTACAACTCCGCCGGAGGCAATTTATTCAGCGGTTCCGCAGTCGCGCACCTACAGCGCGGACTGCATCACGAGGAGCGTGCCGGTGCCGCAGGAAATCTCGGCTGTCTCCGCTGTTATGTGATTGCTGACACCGAGCGGAAAGCTGCGCGTCAGGCTGCCGTGCTCAAGCGGATAATAGACGCCGCGCTCGCAGACATCCGTGCAGCACTCCGACCACGCAAACAGCGAGAGCGACCAATCCGGACGCTTTTTCAGATGCAGCGTCTCGCCGCCCAGAAGCATCCGCGCAGAATCCCGCACACCGGCAAGAAAGCCCTCTGCGCCCTGCTGCCGGAGAAACTCCAGCGTTGCAAGATTTGCAAGCGTGTGATCAAGCCTGCCGCCGAATGCGCCGTAAATGCGGATATCCCGATAGCCCTTCTCCAATGCGACGCGCACCGCAAGCAGCGTATCGGTATCATCCTTCTCGACCGGAACGGTCATGTGCGGCAGATGCTCCGGCACAGCGCCCAGTGAATCAAAATCGCCGAGCACCAGATCGGGCTTGCGGCTCAGGCGCTCCGCCAGATGCAGACCGCTGTCCGCACAGAGAATAAATGCCGAATCCGGCACCGGCTCGCAGGGAATCCCCTCTTCCGGTCCGCCTGCCAGAATCGCGCAGATGCGTTCTTTTTCCATTGCTTTCTCCTGATATAAGAGAGACTGCCCCCTGTTCCGAAGCAGTCTCTTTTGTTTTAGATTGTAAAGCCGCCTGCCTGCAGAAAGAGAAACAGCAGCACCGAGATGAACGAGGTCAGCAGACAATGCTTTCCGAGTGATTTGTTCTCCGGCTTTTGGGAGCACAGCAGTATCAGGCTGATGGGCAGATCGAGCCCGAGCGTGATAAAACAGCTGCACACCAGATAATCTCCACCGCGCCTGCGGCGCATGGGATCGCTGTTCTTTCGCATCATCAGCCAGAGGATGATGCCGAGCACCGGCACAATGCAGCAAATGATACAGCAGAACACATATCCACGGTTTGCCTTTTTCTTCTCCGGCTGCGGTTCCAGCCGCTCCGCGATCATCGCAAGCTCATCCTCGGAGTAAAGCTCCTTTTGCGTATCGTAAATCAGCCGCAGATCCGCCTGCGAGTACCTGCTGAGTTCAGCTTCAAATGTCTCGTTCTGCATATGTCAGACCTCTCTTTCATGTCCGAAGCGTTCCCGGTCATTTTAATGCACAATCGAAAAGAACACAGCAAACGCGATGATCCCGAGCGATGCACAGAGTGAACAGCGAACCGAGACCTTCTCCAGCGTCTTGTTCCGCTTCACAGCCAGAATGATTCCCGCCAGAATCCCGATCGGGAAGAACAGAAAGCTCAGCAGATACAGCCACAGATAACTCTTTTCCGGCTCCGGAACGATCGGATGCTCTTTCTTCTGAATCAGCTCAAAGATCAGGTCGCGCTCCTCGGGCGTAAACCGGTCCGCCTGATCAACATAGATCGTGTTCAGGTCCTCGAGGTTATATGCTTCATATTCCTTCAAAAATGCTTCTTTATCCATTGTGATTCTCCTTTGCTGTCAATCAAGGGCGGGCTGCTCTTATGCGCAATCACATTGACACAGCAGACTTACTTGCATTTACGGCTGATATCATCAACAATCTCATATTTGCCGTTCAGCTTTTCTTTCAGTTCGCGGATTGCATCCAGCATATCAGCATGGAAAGCCTGCTCCTCGTCGTCGCTCTGAAATCCGACGTATGAGAATTCCTTTTCATTGTTGATGAACAGCGCATTATAACGCTTCTGAAGATCTCTGAACTTTGCATCCAATTCAGTATCATCACGCAGTTCGTCCGGAAGACCTGTGCCGATGACTCCGCCGGTTTCATCGTATAACCATACCGGATAGCATGGGTAATCAAGTAAAAGGCGAATCTCTTTCATGAAATAAACACCTCTGAATTTATTTGCAGTATGATTCTAAGTGATTGCAATGGGGATCGGAATATCAGCGCTGATAGAGCCTGTTGCTCTGGAACTGCGGATCACAGGTGACATTGACGCCCAGACGCTTGAGTGTCCGCTCATCGACCTGCGAAAGAATGACCGTCGAATGCATCTCACAGCCGCGGAGCTTTGCAAGCTGCGTCATGGCGCGCTCTGCGGTCGGGTTTGTCGCCGCGGAGATCGAAAGCGCGACGAGGGTTTCATCCGTGTGCAGTCTCGGATTCTCATTGCCGAGATGATCAACCTTGAGATGCTGAATCGGCTCGATGACCGTCGGGGAGAGCAGCAGAATCGCGTCATTGATTCTGCCGAGGGATTTCAGGGCATTGAGCAGCATCGTCGAGCATGCGCCCATGAGATCGGTGGTCTTGCCGGTGACGATTTTGCCGTTCGGGAGCTGCAGCGCCGCTGCCGGTTCGCCGGTCTTTTCCGCGACCTCACGCGCCTTTGCAATCACCGGACGCTCCTCCTCGGTCAGCTTCATCTGCTGCATCAGCAGTTCGAGCTTGTTGACCGTTTCCGCATCGGATTTGCCCTGCCGCAGGTCGCAGCGCTCACTGAAATAGCGCCGGATGATCTCCTGCCGCGATGCTGCCTTTGCCGCTTCATCGTCGATGATGCAGAAGCCTGCCATATTCACGCCCATGTCCGTCGGGGACTGATAGGGCGAGGTGCCGTAAATCTGGTCGAACATCGAGCGCAGCACCGGGAACACTTCGACGTCACGGTTGTAGTTGACCGCGGTCTTGCCATAGGCTTCGAGGTGGAACGGGTCGATCATGTTGATATCGTTGAGGTCTGCGGTTGCCGCCTCATATGCGACATTGACCGGATGCTTGAGCGGGACATTCCAGATCGGGAAGGTCTCGAATTTTGCATAGCCCGCCTCTTTGCCGCGCTGGTGCTCCTGATAAATCTGCGAGAGGCAGACTGCCATTTTGCCGCTGCCGGGGCCGGGCGCTGTCACAACCACAAGCTGACGGCTGACCTCGATGTATTCATTCTTGCCGAAGCCCTCCTCCGAGAGAATCAGCGAAAGGTTCGAGGGATAGCCCTCGATCGGATAATGCCGGTAAACACGGATGCCGAGTGCCTCGAGACGCTTCTGGAACTTATCTGCGGCGGGCTCGCCGGTGTAGCGCGTCATGACCACGCTGCCGACATACAGTCCCTTTTTGCGGAACAGACCGATCAGGCGGAGCACATCGGTATCGTAGGTAATGCCGAGGTCGCCGCGAATCCGGTTCTGCTCAATGTCGGAAGCGTTGATCGCGATGACGATCTCAACCTCTTTCTTCATCTGCAGCAGCATGCGCAGCTTGCTGTCCGGCTGGAATCCCGGCAGCACGCGGGATGCATGATAATCGTCATAGAGCTTTCCGCCGAATTCGAGATACAGTCTGCCGCCGAACTGCGCGATGCGTTCGCGGATGTGCGCCGACTGCGTTTTGAGATACTGGGCGTTGTCAAAGGCAAGGCTTTTCTTTTTCATGATACTCATTTCCTTTCACACGGCATTTACAATTATATACTGCTTTATTATACCACACATCGACGGAAATTTCAATGGGCAGTTTGAAATAATTAGAAGTGAGAGTGTTATGATACAATAGATAGGTAACAGAGGGAATAGAAAAACAACTTCCAAAATGATATAATGTTAAGTACCACCAAAACACCAATATCAAAAAGGAAGTTGTTTATGAACAGTATAACACAAGAAGCGCACTTTCGTCA
>JAFWUX010000158.1 GCA_017523995.1 Oscillospiraceae bacterium
CTGCCAGTGAGCGCTTGTCCGCGGAGATATATGCAGCCAGTCTCCTGTCGGTATCCATTCGCATGAGGATCGGCAGCTTCAGGCCGCGCTCGTCAAACAGTTCCTCAAGCTGTATCGCGCAGTGTACGGAAAGATCAATGTTTTCCAGCGCGATCACCGTATAGGTATATGGCTCTTTCTCAAGCTCGCTGCGCACGGTATCGTAGAAGCTGAGGTGAGAGATATTCATTTCAAAAAAGTTTATTCTCAGCAGACCGTCCGCCGCATCGCTTTTGAGCGTTACGCTGCTTTCAGTAATATCAAAGGTGTCGCGGCTGAGCTGATTCAGGAATACAGCTTTTTTCGTCTCAATATCGCTGTCGAAAATGTCGATGATGATACGGTTGCTGTCAGAAACCACACCGAGATTCATTGCCTGCAAAACAGCCTGCTGACCAAGCTGACCGAAACCTGCCACCAGCAGATGAACAGTCCAGTCTTTCAGCGGAATTTCCGTATCCTTATACACGGTATGCAGCGGATGGTCAGAGTACATTTTGTGTATCTGCAATTCCGGAAGCCCGACCAGTTCAAGGTCGTAGAAGGCATCCGTTTCTGCTGCACTGTTGTAATATTCCGCGATCAGTCTGCCGATGCCTTCTTCTTCACATCTGCATGAGACCTTTGCGCCCTGTGCCAGCCTGATCCGTTCAGCGGAATCCTTATCGTTCAGGCGAAAGAGCTGCAGCAGCGAGAAATTCCGTATAGACGAGTTCTCGAACAGGATGATATTGGATGCGGTCTCGATCCGTGTTTTTGCAAGCAGCGTGTGCAGTTCTGATTCAGCCGCTTTCAGGATGTCAGTATAGTGTACGATATAGCCTGCCCTGTTGAGCTGGTATACTTCCTCGCTGTCAATGAGCTCTGTGGTGACAATGTGGATGCAGGTCGTTTTCGGGTTTGACTGATTGTTGTTCAGCATGGCCTTCACATCGCTGTTATAGCCGAATACCACGATATGCCGGCAGTTCTTGCTCCTGCGGAAGAATATGATGAAGCGCAGCAGTTTTTCCAGTATCTTATAAACAAATGAGAGCGTGCAGTAGGGTGCGGTAAATACGGCAATGCAGTAGGCATAGCCGACGCATCGCGTGAGCGCAGATGGGTTTTGTTCCATAAATGCAACGGTGTCTTTGATCGTTACGGAAGCCTTGAAGCCAAAAGCATTGATACTGTTTTGCAGAACCAGCAGATACTTGAAAAAGGAATCATACTCCCGATAGTATACAATACCCTCGGCAGTTGCGATCAGAAATGAAAGCACGGCCAGCAGAAAGATCAGCAGCGTTGTATTCGTTCGGTTTTTCTTATCGTTCATCTTGTCATGTCCTTTCAGGCTTCGCCCAGTGCCGAAAGATAAGCATTTGCGGCATCTGTCAGCTGCTGTGTCGTATAAATCGGGAACAGTCCCGTTTTATTTCGTACGGAGTCACTGATATAAACGGTATTGCCTTCCGACGGCGCAGCGGCGAAATTGTCGATCCTGTAGCGTACAGAAAACCTTGATGTGTCGATCAGCCAGGCCTGTGATTTGTCCCATACGGCATAGATGCGGCTTTTGTCGGCTGACGGCCTGATTTCAAGATTTGATGCAGCGGAACTGTCAGACTCATAGATTTCGTTGTCCCTGTCGCCTGCGAAATCAAGCCGGCATTTTCTTCCCGTAAAGCCTTCCGCGTTCATCTCGTAGAGGTTTGAGTCACGGCAAAGGACGGCAAAGGTATCATCACTGACGGCTGCAGCAGAAACCGGTTCCTGACTTGTGCCGTTCAGGGAGACCGTCGTTTTCAGACTGCCTGTATCCGCATCAAAGAGCGAAACGGTACGGTCATTGAAAAACACGCCGACAGTGTCCGGATTCTGCCAGAAAATGCGCCGGATCTCGCGCCCTGTGCCGCTGAGGCTGCATTCCAGCGTCAGATCCTGACCGCCGGAAAAATCATGGACGGTCAGTTCTGTCCTGCTGTCCCCGTCATTGATCTGCGCATATACAGCGGCTCTGCTGCCTGAAACTGCATACATCCCGTTCAGGATTTTCCTGTCCGGAGCCAGCGTGTCTTTATCCTTCTCTGCCCATGCCTTTACGCTTCCGTCAGCAGATACATGCACGATATTTCTGTTGTAATCGGCTAAATAGTAAAACCCGTCTGCCGCAGGCAGCAGTTCCGGTTCCGAGTGCATCGGCAAAGGTGCATCCCTGACCGCTTCGGCTTTACCGTCTGTGAGGCTGACGGACATGATGATGCTTTCAGAACTGTCCGGCTTATTTGCATTTACAATAAGCTTGTCATGCGACAGAAAGGCTGCGCTGTTCACTTTGTAGTTTTCCAGTGCGGTTACCTCACTGCATTCTCCTGACGCTGCGTCATAAATGAACAGGTGATGCGTCAGATCACTGAGGGATTTATATGCATTATCAGGGAAAAATGTGGATACCACAGCGGCTTTTGCGCCGTCATCTGTCACAGCGAGAATATTACGTTCATACATCCATTTGCCCGTTTCGATATCCCTGAACATCTCGTTCTGCTTCGGATACTGAATATAGGCAATGTTGGAATAATTGCCGGCGGTGACATACTTTCCGGCGCTGTAGCTGAAAAGTGAGATGTTCGTACTGAATGTCTGCACTTTGTATGCGGCATGATCGGCGTCATCTCCTGTCGTGTAGCTGTTGATGCTGAGCATATATTCCTCACCGCTGTTCAGCGTGAACATGATAAGGCCGTTGCCGGAGAATGATACATCCACGATCTCCCCGTCAACAGGAATATTTTTAATCAGTTCGCCGGTTTCATAGTCCACGAGAGAGATCGAGCTTCCGGTTGTTACTGCAAGAACATCATGCGCATAATCAATGTGATCAGCCGGGATCAGGAATGATTTTCCGTTGTTCTGATAGTTTACCGGAAGGGAAACACGCCATTTCTGCTCCTTCATATCCTTGTCGTAGCGAATGAGATCAGTGGCACGGCCGAAAGCGAGAACACTGCAGGCGGCGACTACAGGTTCATGATCGAAGTACAGCAGATAGCTTTTGTTGATTCCGGCAGGAAGGGGATAATTCACCGCAATTTTACTGACCGGCTTCAAAGCGCGGTCATCCGGCGCAAAGGCTTCCAGTGTCTGATCATCCTGACTGATATAGATGATGCCGTCGTGCATTCCCTTGATCTCAACGCCGTACAGACCGGGTGTGCTGCTGCTGAGCTCCAGCTTAACGGTATCTGTTATGCGTCCCGTCACACGGTCAATGATCTCAAGATAAAAATCATCGCCCATGATCACTGTGCCGCCCGGGAGCAACTTCTTATCGCGGTACAGGCGCAGAACGGACTCCTCGTTTATGATGACATCATGGCAGGAGAATGCGTTTTCCGCTTTTGGAGCGCTCCACTTCACCTCGCCGGATGCACCGTCGATCAGCCAGAGGTCACAGTCAGAATTGTATAGGAATACATCGCCTCCTGTGCCGGGTTCATCATCGCCGACATTGTGCACGTAGTTGGTAAAGATCTTGTAAAAGACAGGGTGGTTCTGATATGAAATATAGCTCGGAGCACTTGTCTTTTTGAATGCAGTTCCCGTTTTGTCAGGACTGATATCGAAATAGGCGGTCAGCTTGTCTGCGTTCCCTGAATCAGACGCGAATTCGCTGTCAGAAGCGGAAATTTTCCTGATAAGATCGCCTGTTTCGGCATTCCAGAAGTATACACCCGTCGCATCTGCAGAGACGATCGACTTTCCCCCGCCCATAAACGAGAGCTGCTCCACCGCGCATTCGTGCTTCAGTGACAGCTGCGGTGCAAACTGCGTGTGACTGAACGAACCGAGTTCACGCGACAGTGCATATTCGGCTTCGGGAAGAACCGGTTTATCCGCATCTTCCGTAGGCAGCGCTGCGATGGCCTTTTTGATGGCCTGGATCAGGTTGTTCTCCTTGAAAAGATTTTCGGATTCCACAGCAAGGTGTTCTGCATTCTCTACGAGAAGTTCACTGTTTTTGGTTTCGATCTCCGCATTCTGTGCTTTGATCTGGTCATTCTGAAGCATGATCTGATCGTTCTGCGTCTGTATCTGCTTGTTCTTGCCGTTTATGGTGACGGCAGAAGCGACACTGATGATCGTGATAAGGGAGAGAATCGCCGAAACGCTGCCGAATATCCGCCGTCTTCTTGCAGCCTCACGCCGCTTTTCACGCTGAAACAGGTCGTTGAAATCGCAGCCCAGCAGCGGTGCGGCAATCCGGAGAAATTCAGTATTCAGTTTTTTCATTGAATCCTTCAGATTATCCGAAACAATATTTGCAGCAAGGGGTTCAACGTCCACCATGACAGTGACTTCTTCGCCTTTTTCATTGGTAGTGGTCATCTCAGCGCGGGTTAGTTCCTCAGGAAATGACTCCCGCGGATCACCGTTGACCAGCATGGTAATGATATTCGTATTCTTGTTGCTGTGGAGCTCACGGAAGCGTGTCAGCTCCTGAAGGCACCATTTGGAGTCGGTGTACTGCGGCGAGCAGATTACGATCAGAAACTCTGATGACTCGATCGCGTTCCTGATGATCTCGCTGAGATCATTGCTGGACTGCAATTCCGAAACATCGCGGAAAATGCGCCAGTTTTCCTTTTTTTTGCCGAGCGATTTCGGCGGCTTATAGGCTTCGAGAAGCTTTTGCAGCCGTTCAGCAGCCTGCATATCAGGCGCAATGTGGCGGTAGCTGATAAAAGCTTTGTATTTGTATTCCATTTTTACTCCTTAAAACGAACGAACCGCCTGATTCCGCAAAACGCCGGATGATTCTGCGGATCAGTCCGAAAGAACAAAGCCGGTCATGACAAGCGCCGGGCACGGGGCACAGTTGATATGCACGATCTGTCGGAAAAAATGCAGTCAGAATCAGATTGCAGTTTTTCTTCCCCCGTTGTCCTGTTCATGTTCCTATTATACCACTTTTCGGCCATTTTCGCAACTGTGCAGAGCTTTTATGATGAAAAACGAAACGTATCTGACAAAATACATTCAAAACGATTATGGCTTAAAGTGAGACGGTTCCCTTGCCTTGGACGGCAGACAATACCGCTATGCTTTCCCAAAACAGCGCAGCCGAAAACATTGACACAGGATATTGCGTTCTGTTCCGGGATGCAGGAGCCCGCCGGGAGAGGGGACATCGGATCATCATGACCTGCTTAAAACAGCCGCCCGCGGGCGGCTGTTCTGTTATGCATAATTCAGGCGATCGCAACCATTTCGTCATACCGGTTTTCCAGAACATCTCCTGTCCTTGCATCCACAAACACATTTGCTTTGACATCATAAATGGTCGAGAAACCGCCGCCAATGGAAAAATGATTGCCATAGCTGTCATGAACCCTGTAAGCAAGGCAGTCATCTTCAACCGAATAATACATCAGGACCGTTTCCTCACCGAAGCGGCCGGAAGGCTCGTATTTTCCGGATTCTGTGGGGAGCGGCATTTCAGAAGCATAGGCTTTGGCGGTATTGATCGCTTCCTGCTTTGGAATAACGCCTGTTGTGTCGATCGCAGCGAGTTTGTCAAGGAAAGCGCCTGTCAGGAAGGGTGCATTCAGCTCATATCTTCCGTAATCGCACAGATCGACAGTGACCGGATATTTGTCATAATCCAGCGGAATATCCTGATAACAGAGCCTGAAATGAACCGCAGCGGGAACGGCGCTGCCGGACGACCGCGGGTCATATTCGCTCTCTCTCCATTCAAACGTGAACTGCGAAAAATCAAAGTCAGGGAGCTGCCGTCTGATGCTGTCCTGTAAAAAGCGGCAGATCTCATCCGCCTGTTGATTTCTTCTGTCCCATGTGATTTTGATTTGAAATTCCTGCGCAGCCTGACGCATGAGCGCCTGCTTCATCAGGCTGAGATCGGAAGCGTCCAGTCTGCCGTCTGCATTCAGGTCGGCATTCTCCGGCTTTTTCAGCGGTGAATCCGGTGCAGTGAGCAGCCATTTCTGAAACAGAACAACATCAGAAATACGGAATGAACCGTCACAGTTCACATCGCCCGGAACCCATGCCGGCAAACCGACAGGCTCGGCAAACCGGAATCCGTTTTCATCTGCGTATGTTTCCGCGGCGGTATACGGATAGCCGTAAACAGTAAAGTCATCCGAAACTTTCATCAGCCGAATGTCATCGCCGCCCGGATCATCCGGTGTGCGATACCCGAATGCAGCGCCGCTGATATTCCTGACAGACATCGGGATCGTGATGCTGTTCAGCGCACGGCAGTCCAGAAATGCACACATTCCGACGGTCTGTATCCCGTTCTCCAGCGTGACTGTTTCCAGCCCCGTGCAGCCGGCGAATGCATTGGTATCAATGGATCTCACCGTGCCGGGGATCGCTGCGCTTTTCAGGTTTTTACAGTCGGAAAAGGTATCAGATCCCAGATGATCCACCGGCGGGATCTCTGCGCGGATGATCCCGGTTTCATGAAAGGCACCCCAGCCGATCGCCGTGATCTTATCATGGAACGTGACCGCCGTCAGGTTGCTTTGCTGTGACAGCGCGCAGTCTGCAATGACCGTTATGGACGGATCCAGTGTCAGCGCGGTATTTTCGGGCATCGTTCCCTTATACCAGCACAGGACATTGCTGATGCAGACATAGCCGTCCGGCTGACTGTCCAGCCATGCGGTATCTGTAAAAGCGGCAGAACTGATCATATCCAGCTGCTTCGGAAATGTGATCTCCGCAAGGCTTGTGCAGTTCCTGAAAGCACCGGTGCCGATCGTGCGGACAGAATCCGGTATCACAATGCTTTCCAGTGAACTGCATCCGTTGAATGTATTATGCTTGATC
Source organism: Oscillospiraceae bacterium (assembly GCA_017523995.1). The sequence goes on from JAFWUX010000158.1 coordinate 6,883, forward strand.
TGTGTCAGATCTTCCGGCAGCTCAACGCGTTCCAGCGCAGTACAGCCGGTAAAGGCTCTGTCGCCCAGATCGTTCAGACCGTCAGGCAGTACGACACTTTTTAATTTCGTATGATTGACGAACGCCCTGCTTCCGATCGCCGAAACCGGTTTTCCGTCAATTTGTTCCGGTATGACGAGCGTTTCAGCATCTTCGGCGCATCCGGTAATTGTGAGCCCGGTGTATTTCTCTGTATAAGTGAGGTTTTCGTATGTGCGGTCACCCGCAGCAGCTGCCCGCATCGGCAGCCGGATCAAAGAAATGCAGAATATGATACTGCTGACAGCAGCACAGAGTTTTCGTTTCGCTTTCATTCTGAGTATCTCCGTTCGTGTGAGAGAATGATCCCGCCGGCTTTTTGCCGGCTGCACAGTTCCATTCTTAATTATAGCATATTATCAGCGGTTTTTCAATGTAAAATTGCCAAAAAACAAAAGCGCCCCGTTATGCCGGCAGGAAAGCTTCCTGCTTTCATTGCCGTAAAACGATCCCTTTGTGTGCTGTTTCACTTGAAATCAGAAGCGGTTTATGGGATGCTGATCATTATGCATAAAAGCATCGTAAGCACGCGGTTTCCGTTTCTGCGCCGTCATGGTGAAACAGGTCGTATCGCTGTTGTATGCACTTGCATTTCCACTGAATTTGTTGTATAATAAAAGCATACCCGAAGGTATGCTTTGGGGAATATGAATCCTGCCGACGGAGTTGAACCGTCGTCCATCCCCTAACGGGGGAGCGTCCTCACGTTGAACGATGCAGGCACGCCGGGCGGTCATACCGCAACTCCTTCGGACAGAAGGCGCAATGAAGCAGCCGGCAGATTTATTGTAGCACAAAGCTGCTTGTTTGTCAAGGCGTCTTTTGCGCGTATGCCTGTTCCCGTACCGCTGCATCTGAATGATGAAAAAACAGGATCCGTCTGTCTGATACGGACGATCGGATCATGGATGATCGAGGTGCCAAATGGATTTCAGTTTCTATGCCTGGCTGGAAGCCTTTTCCGATTTTCTGAACGGTCTGCGTGATACACCGCCCGTTCCGCCGACGCAGCCTGTATCTCAGGCGCAGAATGTACAGCAGCCGAAACCGGCAGCAGCGCCGCAGACCGCGAAGCCACTGTCTCCGGAGCGTAATACAGCACAGCCTGTAAAACCGCCGAAACCGCCGGCCGCACAGGATCAGATCACGCTGAGGTCAGAGTGCGTATATATCATCCCGCGCCTGCCGGAAGGCGGCTGGCAGGATCCCGAACCTGTCCCGCGCATCGCGCTGACAGCAGAAGAAGCACTCGCACAGGGCTGGCGGTTCTGCGTCAAGAAAGCAGGGCGCATCAAGATCACGCATTACCGCGGCGCAGAAAAGAACATCGTCATTCCGGCACAGATCGGAATGCATATCGTCAACGAGCTCGCCGCCGGTTTGTTTGAAAAAGCAAACATCGACAGCGCAATGCTCCCGGAAACCGTCCGCAGACTCGGAACGCGCTGTTTCGCCGGCAGTTTGGTGAAAAAGCTTGTGATCGCCGGACCGGTGAAAGAGATCCCGCCGGAATTTGCCGCGTGCTGCCGGCAGCTTGCCGCTGTGCAGCATCACCCTGAAACCAGCTTCATCCGGCGATGTGCGTTTGAACACTGCGTCAGCCTGAGACAGTTCAGCATATCTCCGGAGTATTTCACCATTGTCGGAGAGGGCGCATTCCGCGGAAGCGGCCTGCAGGCGTTTTCCTGTCACGAGCGCAGTGATCTCTGCGGTTCCGCTTTTGCGGATACCCCGCTTTGGAAGCACTATAAACTGCTCATGCAAAATACGTTCAGAAATAATTATTTTACAGTCGTGCTGGCCGGCAGGGATGCCCGTTCACTCAGGCTGCCGGAAATCAACATTACATTTGCAGCGCAGTCGATCCCCGACCGGAAAGACGGTCTGAATCTGCTGGACTGCTCGCAGTGCTCCGGTGTCAAATTTGACAATTACGCGATCGTTTACAGCCCCGGCAAGCAGTACGGCACACGCAGCAGAGAGCCGCTTTTCATCACGGTTCCGGAGAAAACACTGCGCTTTTTCTACGCAGGTCATACCGAAGTGCAGTATGCAGACGGCGAACCGTTCCCGCCGTTCCTGACCAAAATCAGTGAAGATGACAGCGAAGCGGTTTATGAGGTATTCGGTGAAGATCTGCCTGCCTGTACGCTGCCGCCGGAGAAAACAAGCATCCGCCTGAAAGGCACAACGATTCACCATTGCGGCTGGCGCGATTACCGGCTCTGTTATGAAAAAGAAGCCGTGCAGAGCCGCCGGCTGGAGCGCATCACCTTTGAAATGCCGCTCAGCGGAACAGAACCGCTGTTTGCAGAGGAATGCCGCAGCCTGCATTATGTGAGCTGGATACAGACGAGAGAACAGGTGCAGGTATATTTGCCCTCTGCCGATGTGATCGGTGAATGGGTGCACTGGTATCTGCTGAAAGCGTTTCATGCGTATTATAAGCCGTTTGAACAGTACTTTGCCAGGCATGAGGATCACCTGTTCCGGAGTGACATTTTCGACCGGGCGTTCCGGCAGCAGGATCATACCGGCATTCCAAAGGGCGTCATTCCGGCGGGTTATCCTTATTCGCTGTGGCTGTACAAAAGATGCGGTGTTCCGGTGCTGAAGCAGCGGCAGAAGATCGTCCTTGCCGCGGATGTTCTGCGCAGCACACCGAAGCTGTTCCCGAACCGGAAAATGTACCGGGATTATCTGCTGACGCACAGGCGTTATGCGCTGAAGCTTTGCGAAACGCTGCCGGAGGAATATGCGGACTGTCTGCGGGAATTCTATAAGGTGAAACCATGACATTGCTGATAAAAGATGCAGGCATGGAACATCTTGAAACAGTGAAAAGCAACCGCTGCTGTGTTCGTATTTGGCTTCCGCATCTTGGTTAAATAAACAGACGGATGTCCGGCAAACGCCGGGCATCTCGTTTTATAGTATCTGAAAAAAACATGGAAAACGCTCTTATCAGTCTGGCAATTGATCAAATACGAGCTTATATGGCTGACCGTTGAATTGCGTCACATGGGAAGCAAATTCATCAGAAAACAATGTCAATGTATATATTCCCTCATTCAGCAAACAATACCGGTAGCTTTGAAAAAGCGAAGCTATCCCAAAACAGCGAAACCAAAACAGGAGGCACAAATGAAAGCAACCGGTATTGTGAGAAGAATCGACGATCTCGGCAGAGTTGTGATCCCAAAAGAGATTCGCAGAACCATGCGGATCCGGGAGGGAGACCCCTCACTGAAAACATTGACACAGGAAATCGCGTTCTGCTCTGGGATGCATGAACTTATCGGGAGAGGGTACATCGGGTAGAGGATATAGAGGAACCGCCGTCTGATTGGAAGTCAGGCGGCGGTGTTCTTATGATAAACGAATCTTCCCGAAAAGCCATTATCCTACTACAAGCTCCCGGAGAAACTTCTGAGGATGTACTTAAATGTCGTTGTTAAGATGCATCTGTTGACTTAAAAAATCAGGTGGGCGTGAACAGGATATCGGTGCTATATCTTTGAAGTAGCAAGTATGAATGACCTGCTTGCGTGGGTTCTGCTGTTGATTCGCATCAGCCCCAGGGAAAAGATGAAGCAGAACCTGATGAGACTCAGATCATGATTAATCAGCAGCAGGCAGGTAGGCATTCAACAGGCGCTCGATCATCGCATCTTTTCTTTCAATCTGCTTTTCCAGACGGGCGATATTATTATCGTAGATATTTTTGCGTTCTTCATACATTATTTTGCGAGATTCAAATTCAGTTTCTTTCTCATCCAGTTTTATCATCAGGAACTCGATCAGCTTATTCTTTTCGCGAATAATATGACGCAAAGAATCTGCATCCTCAAGTTTACTGGTATCACCATAGATATCGAGCAAGACATCGGCGATCGGTGCGATACTATCCTGATACCGAAAGCTCTGCTCCTCAGAACCATCCGCAAAAACGCGCTTGATTGTGGATTCCGATACGAACTGGCCGCGTTCTTCCAGAAGATCCATAATCTTGGAAATCGTTAGTCCTTGCTCTGATTTGATCTCTTTTAGTCTTTTGATTGTCTTTCGTTTCATTTTTTCGATTTCCATGGTATGTATATCTCCTTTTCGTTTCATAATTTGATACATAAATGATACTTTTCTGATCTTGCGAATTGTGCTGCAAATCTGTATAATAGATAAAGCAAGGGGATACGAATTCCTACATAGGCGATATATATTATAGCATATTCATATTCAAATGTCAACTGTCAGAATTGATTCCTATGAACGAATTCAACGGTATGCCGCACACGCGATATGTGTGCTCATATAATAAAAAACAAGGAGAAGTCAATGTTACCATTTATCTCATTTTTAACGGATCGTCCGAATGAAAGCTGTATCTGCTGCAGCCGCATAGCACAAACTGATTGTACTGAACTGGCAGCAACCCGATTTGTCAGGAAAATGTGTATCCGTTCGCACCTGAAAGGGTATTCTTATCTGATAACTGCGATTGTGTTCGGAAAGAACAATCCCCATTTGCTTTCTTCGCTGACAAATCTGTTATATCCTGCGGTTGCAGCAGTCTATAACACCACACCGAACGCTGTCGAGCGGAATATTCGTTCTGCAATTGAATCGGCTGCTCAAAATGATCCGGATAAATTGCAGTCCGTTTTCTATTATCATACGAGAAAGCCCTATATTTCTGAGGTGCTGGCAATGGCTATGGAAACGCTCCGGTTGGAATCGGAAATCGGTAATGACTCTTTTCGAGAACCCACAGTGGGTACTGGCTCCTCAGCTGCAAATTCAGCTGTTGAATAGTGCATTGTACATCATCCGGTGCAGCAGGACATTCACTGAAAAATTTGACACAAGAACTCACATTCTGCTCCGGGATACAGAAGATCGTCGTGAGAGAGTACATCGGGTAGAGGACATAGAAAAAACGCCGTCTGATTTGATGTCAGGCGGCGGTTTGGGCTGTCCCATTTGCTCCATAAACAACCCGCAGTTCCGAGAATAGGAACTGCGGGTTCGTTGTTTTGATTGTACGGATATCATTCCTCCTTTCTGCTTTCCTGTAGCGTGACCTGCACATCCATGCTCTCGCCGCTGCGGCTGATGCGCAGTGTGACGGTTTCACCAGCTTTATACAGATTCTTCTGCTCGTTCAGTTCGTCCATTGTGGTGACCTCCGTGTCGTTGATTGCAGTGATGACATCACCCTGCTGCAATCCTGCTGCGCTGTTTTCAGACACGCTGTAAACATATATGCCCTGCGGAAGATGATAAAGCTATGTCATTTCTTCCATGATCGTTGTGCCGGTTATACCGAGCAGCGGTCTACCGGCCACATAGCCGTCATTAATCAGGGATGCGATGATCTCCGCTGCATCGTTGATCGGAATGGCAAATCCAAGGCCTTCCACGCTTGCCTCACCATAAGAAGAACTCCTTTCAGAGAGTTGATGCCGATGACCTGGCCGTAGGAATTGAGCAGCATGCCGCCGGAGTTCCCGGAATTGATCTCCGCATCTGTCTGGATCAGTGTCATGGTTCTGTCCTCAAGCTGCACTTCGCGGTTTTTCGCGGAAGCGATGCCGCAGGTCGTTGTGCCGTAAAGCTCAAATCCGAGCGGATTTCCGATCGCCACGACCAGCTCGCCGACCTGCAGATCATCGCTGTTGCCGAATTCTGCAGGTGTCAGACCTTCTGCGTCGATCTTCAGCACGGCAAGATTCGTCTGAATGTCATAGCCGATGATCTCGGCTTCGCATTCCTCATCGTGATTCTCGCCCATGATCACGCTGACCGATGTCGCCTTGCCCATTTTATATTCGCTTTCGGTATCGTAGATCACGTGGGCATTTGTAACGATATAGCCGTCGCTCTGCATGAAAATGGTCGTATCGTTTGCCATAGCTTTCTCACGCTTCCATGATCTGAACAGATGTGATGAGGACCTTTCCGTTGCTGTCCGTTTCGATGCTGCACTAGATATTATCGCCGGATTTCAGCACATCAAAATCCGTTTCGACGTCCGTCGCCGTTGTGACCGTCGTCCTGACCGGAATGCGCAGCTCCTCCTGCTCGCCGGTCAGGGTATATTTGCTGCTGCCCGAACTGCGTCTGCTGAATTCGGATGAATCAGAATCTTTCTTTGTTTCATCGCCTTCCGAGTTGGAAGAACGGTTCGGCTTTTCACCGCTGAATTTGGACGAATCAAAGCCCACCGGCATTTTTTCGCTGAACTGCGAAGGGTCAAAGTTTTCGGGATCAAAACCTTCGGGCATTTCGCCTTTGTCCGGATGCTTTCGCTCGCTGCCTGATTCCTCTGATTGTTCTCCGCTGTTTTTGTCCCGTTTGAACTGTGACGGGTGTTCAATGCTTCTGCATAAGAATTGTACGCTTCCTGTAAGGCGCTGTCCAGCTCGGAAAGCCCGCTGCTGTAATCCTGCTGTGCCGTATCGCCGAGCAGCAGCTTCAATTCATAGAGAATATGTTTGCGGATGTGCTTTCCGAAAACGGCGGCAGCTTTCCCGAGCCGATAGATTCTGCATCAGAGCATATAAAGCCGCTGCCTGCTTTTTTCAATACGGAAACGCCTTTTGTCACGCGGTTTTATACGATCACACTGAACGCGGACGGCTCCGTGCAGAGCAGCAGCACGGAGTTCATCTCGGATGTTTCTGCGCAGGATATTGAGCGCAGCGCTGCTGCCGTTCTGAAAAAGGGAAAAGAACGCGGCTGGTTTGGCGACTTCCGTTATAAGCTGTACGAAACAGACGGTGTGCGGCAGATTATTTTTATCAGCAATCAGAATCACCGTGCGACCGCAGCGGATTTCATGCGTTCGACGGTCAGCATTTTCGTCCTCTGCAGTCTTGCCATTCTGGGGCTGATTATCGTGCTGTCACGGTTCGTTGTCCGTTCCGCGGAGGAAAGCTACCGGAAGCAGAGACAGTTTATCACGGACGCGAACCATGAGCTGAAAACGCCGCTGACACTGATTCTGACGAACATCGACATCGCGGAATCTGAGCTTGGGCAAAACGAGTGACTGGACGACATCCGCACAGAGGGCGAGCGCATGAGTAAGCTGGTGAACCGCCTTGTGGCGCTCTCGCACATGGATGAGGAAACGGAGCAGGTTCAGGCGGCTGACTATGCGCTGTCCGATGCGGTGCAGGATACCGTTTCGGAGTTTGAGGAGCTTGCGGCGATGTGCGGAAAGGAACTGACGGCAGAGATCGCGCCCAGTCTGCACTGCTGCGGCAATGAAGCGGAGCTGCGCCAGCTCACGGCGATCCTGCTTGACAATGCCGTGAAATACTGCGATGCAGGCGGCAGCATTCATGCTGCGCTGTCACGGAAACAGCACCTGACGCAGACTGTCACAAATACCTGCCGGAATGTTGAGAACATCAAACTTGACCGCCTGTTTGAACACTTTTACCGCGAGGATACCGCCAGAACGGCAGGCTCCGGCTTCGGCATCGGGCTTTCCATTGCGCAGTCGATCGCTGAGCGGCACAGGGGCAGCATTAAAGCATACAAGGCTGACGACGGCGTGATCGGCTTTGCAGTGAAGCTGCCGCTGAACTGACATAGTCTGCGGATGATGTGTATTTGAACAGTGAACATGATGAAATCCAAGGATATACTGTACGGTCATGCAGAATACGTGGGAAATAATTTCAATGCATATTCTTCCGTCCACGGCAAACAATACCGGTAGCTTTGAAAAGCGAAGCTATCCCCAAATAGCGAAATCAAAACAGGAGGCACAAGATGAAAGCAACCGGTATTGTGAGAAGAATCGACGACCTCGGCAGAGTTGTCATACCAAAAGAAATCCGTCGGACACCTCGGACCAGAATGGGCAACCCCTCACTGAAAACATTGACACAGGAAATTGCATTCTGCGCCGAGATGCAAGAACTCGCCGGGAGAGGGTACATCGGGTAGAGAATATAGAGAAATTGCGGTCTGCATTGATTGCAGGCGTTTTTTATATTTCGCATTTGTGATTCTCTTGTTTTTTCGCGCTTCATGTGTTATAATAGATCCAGCCGGAAGGAGGCATAGTATGACATTACAGCAACTAAAATACATCATTATGATTGCAGAAACCGGCTCAATCACAATGGCGGCAGAGCGGCTATTCATCGCACAGCCGAGCCTGTCGAAATCGGTTGCAGAGCTCGAAAAGGAAATGGGCATCATAATTTTCAACCGCAGCAACAGAGGAGTGTATCTCTCTGAAGAAGGCACGAAATTTCTTTCCTATGCGCGTCAGATTGTCGAGCAGGCGGAGATTTTGGAACGGGAATACAAATCCGCGCCGCCGCCGAACCGGGCGTTTGCAGTATCCTCACAGCACTATGCATTCGTGGTCAATGCTTTTGTCGAGCTGGTGCGGGAATACGGGCGCGACAAATACGAGTTTACGCTTCGTGAACTGAAAACCGCGGAGATCATCGAGGATGTGCGCACGCACCGCAGCGATATCGGCGTACTCTATCTGAGCCGTCTCAACCGCGAGGTCATCCGGCATATTCTGCAAAACGAGGAACTGAAATTTGAATCGCTGTTCACGGCAAAACCACATGTGTTTGTCAGCCGAAGCAATCCGCTGGTCGGCAGAAAATCGGTGACGCTTGATGACCTGAAAGCCTTTCCGCGTCTGACCTATGATCAGGGTGTAAAAAATTCGTTTTACTTTGCAGAGGAACTGCATATCACAGCGGAAAGCCCGAAAAATATTGTTGTCTCAGACCGTGCGACGTTGTTCAATCTGCTGATCGGTCTCGATGGCTACACAATTTCATCCGGTATCCTGAGCGAAGACCTGAACGGCAGTAATATCGTTTCCATTCCGCTGGAGAGCGATGAGATCATGGAGATCGGATATATTGTAACCACAGACCGGCCGATGAATGACATCACGCGGCGGTATCTGGAACATCTGGAAAGCTATATAGCAAACTGTTCACTCTGATATAGCTTTTGACTATGGAATAGCATGAATATTTGATATTAACACATTTCTGACCAATATGGTATAATAAGCCTATCATAAATCATATCGGAGGAATCGGAAATGAAAACAACAATTATCGGCTATCCCAGAATCGGTAATCTTCGCGAACTGAAATTTGCAAGTGAAAAATATTTTCGCGGTGAGATCACCGTAGCGGAACTGGAAGCAGAAGCAAAGGAAATCCGCCTGTTTAATCTGAATTTGCAAAAAAACAGCGGTCTTGATTTGATCCCCTCAAATGATTATTCTTTCTATGACGGAGTGCTGGATACGGCTTTTTTGCTGAATGCTGTTGCGGAAAGATATACGGCACTTAAACTGTCCGTGTTGGATACATACTTCGCGGCAGCACGCGGTTACCAGGGCGAAAAGGGCGATGTCAAGGCGCTTGCAATGAAAAAATGGTATAATACCAATTATCACTACATGGTTCCAGAAATCGATGATGAGACGACGATTTCTCTTGTCGGAACAAAGCCGTTTGATCTGTTTAAAGAAGCACTGGAAAACGGCATCAAAACAAAGCCGGTCATCATCGGTGCATTCACATTTCTAAAGCTGTCGCGCTATATGGGAACAAAAACTGCCGCTGATTTCATCGAACAAACTGCCGAAGCATATTCAGCGATTCTCATAAAATTTAATGCGCTCGGTGCGGAATGGGTACAGTTTGATGAGCCCTCTCTGGTTAAAGATCTGACTGAGGAAGATATTCAGCTTTTCACTTCGCTGTACGAAAAGATTTTGCCGAATAAGGGCAGTGTTAAGGTGCTGGCGCAGACCTATTTCGGTGATGTCCGCGACTGCTATCAGGACTTGTGCAGCCTTGATTTCGATGGCGTCGGACTGGATTTTATTGAAGGCAAACAGTCGCTTGCGCTTGTGCAGGCAAACGGTTTTCCAAAAGATAAAATGCTATTTGCAGGTGTTGTCAACGGCAAGAACATCTGGCGCAATCACTATGCTTCAACGCTGCTGATTCTGGATGAGCTGAAAAAGCATACTGAAAAAATCGTTCTGAATACATCGTGTTCGCTGCTTCATGTGCCGTGTACGCTTAGCAATGAAACAAAGCTTGCAGATAGTTATAAAAAGCATTTTGCATACGCAGAGGAAAAACTTACAGAACTTGCAGAAATCCGGAAAATTACGGTTTCGGAATATCCGCTTGAAACAGAAGAATACCGCCGCAATGCTGTACTGCACAGCGAGCCACGCTCCGGCAGAAATGATGCTGTCAGAGAAAAGGTTGCCAGCCTGACTGCGCAGGATTTTGTCCGCCTGCCAGCATTTGTTGTGCGTGAAAAAATCCAGAAAGCACGCTTCAACCTGCCGCTGTTCCCGACGACGACGATTGGTTCTTTTCCGCAGACTGCCGATGTCAAATCTGCACGTACAGCCCTCCGAAAGGGTGAGCTTTCCCATGCGGATTATGAAAACCTGATTGAGCGCAAGATCGCGGAATGCGTCAGATTGCAGGAAGAGATCGGGCTGGACGTTCTGGTTCACGGTGAATTTGAACGCAACGACATGGTCGAATATTTCGGAGAGTGCCTTGACGGTTATATTTTCACGGAAAAGGCATGGGTGCAGTCCTACGGTACGCGCTGCGTCAAGCCGCCGGTTGTCTGGGGCGATATTTCCCGTGCAAAGCCGATGACTGTGCGCTGGTCTGTCTATGCGCAGAGTCTGACTGATAAACCGATGAAGGGCATGCTGACCGGTCCTGTTACGATCCTGAACTGGTCGTTCCCGCGCGAGGACATTTCCCTGAAAGAGAGCGCCTTGCAGATTGCGCTTGCAATTCGCGAGGAGGTGCTTGATCTGGAAGCAAACGGCATCAAAATCATTCAGGTAGATGAAGCTGCTCTGCGTGAAAAACTGCCGCTGCGCAAATCGGATTGGCGCGAGGATTATCTCGACTGGGCTATCCCTGCATTCCGGTATGTCCACAGCGGCGTAAAACCGGAAACGCAAATCCATACGCATATGTGCTACAGTGAATTTGCCGATATTATCCGTGACATTGACGATATGGATGCGGATGTCATCACCTTTGAGGCATCACGTTCCGATTTGACGATTCTCGATGTTCTGAAGGAAAACAATTTCCGCACAGAGGTTGGTCCGGGTGTGTATGATATCCATTCGCCGCGCGTACCGTCGAAAGAGGAGATTAAGGCAGTGATCGGCAAGATGAAAGCACGTATTCCCGCAGAAAAACTCTGGGTGAATCCCGACTGCGGGCTCAAAACCAGAGGCAATGAAGAAACGATTCCGAGCCTGAAAAACCTTGTCAGTGCTGCAATTGAGGTGCGAAATGAAAACAGCTGAACTATTTGCACAGAAAACAGTTTTTTCACTGGAAGTATTTCCGCCGAAACCCGATGCAGATGAAAGTGTCATCTACGATACGCTGGAGCAGCTTTCGGATATTGAACCGGATTTCATCAGCGTGACCTATGGCGCAGGCGGCGGCAAAAACGGCAGCAAGACAATTCAGATCGCATCTGATATTCAGCACAGATACGGCGTGGAGAGTGTTGCGCATCTGCCGTGCATCAATCTTACAAAGCCGCAGGCGCGAGAGATTTTAGACCGGATGCAGGATGCAGGCATCGAGAATATCCTTGCTTTGCGCGGCGACCGTACCGATGATGCTGCACCGAGTGATTTCCGCCATGCAAGCGACCTCATCACATTTATTCAGGAGAATTATGATTTCAACATTCTTGCGGCGTGTTATCCGGAGGTGCATCCCGAAAGTACCGGCGCGGTCGATGATCTCAAATGGCTGAAATATAAGGTGGACTGCGGTGCAGATCATCTCATTACGCAGCTTTTCCTTGATAATGAATACTTTTTTGATTTTCATGAGAAGGCGCGCATCGCCGGTATCAATGTGCCGATCGAAGCCGGCATTATGCCTGTGACAAACAAGCGTCAGATTGAGCGCATGGTGAGGCTCTGCGGCGTGCAGCTTCCCAAGAAATTTAAGCGAATGCTGGAAAAATATGAGCACAACGTAACCGCGCTGCGCGATGCAGGCATTGCCTATGCAATCGACCAAATCACTGATCTGATGGCAGAGGGTGTAGACGGCATACACCTCTACACTATGAACAATCCGTATATTGCGCACCGGATCTTTGAAGCGGTGCAGAATCTGATCACAGTAAAGAATAAAGTCTGCGATTGACATATCACGAATGAGAACCCGCCTGATTGGGCGGGTTCATTATTATATATCGGAAAACAGCATCAATGCTATTGTTTCTTCACATTGCAGCAAGAATCGTAAGATGCATTGATGATCTTGGCCGCATTGTAATACCAAAAGAAATCCGCAGGACACTCCGCATCAGAATGGGCGACCCCTCACTGAAAACATTGACACGGGAAATTGCGTTCTGCTCCGGGATGCAGGAGCTCACCGGGAGAGGGTACATCGGGTAGAGGACATAGAAATACCGCCGTCTGATTGGAAGTCAGGCGGTGTTTTTTTGTATACGAATATTTTTGTATCCATTGCATTCTTACGCATAACGTGATATAATACAGTTATCATTGATGGTACTGTTCTGCCTGCGAAATGTTGGTACAGCCGAAAAAGAACAGTACAGGAAGCTGAGGGAAAGCAATGGATGCGCAGAATACAATATACAACAGGAAACAGAAAAAAAGAACCTATCTGCTGACAATGGAGCAGGTGTTGTCATTAAAGCCGCAGTATAATGTATATAGAGACGGTATGAAACCGATCTGTACAATCGAAGGTGACATCACACGACACAGATTTTCGATTCGGAAAGACGGTACAGAAGTGCTGCGGCTCAGCAAAAAGATCGCAAAGCTTCTGACAGAATACACGATTGAGAAAGACGGTCAGGTAATTGCAAAGATCAAAAAGCGTATTTCACTGCTTACACATGATTTTTCCGGTACGATCAACGGTCAGATGGTGGAAATACGTGCGGACTGGTATGCCTGCTGTTTCGATATTCTGATCGGAGGCAGAAAGCTCTGCGAAATTGAGCAAAAAAAATCAGGTTTTCTCGACACATATCTGATCCTGATGTTTGATTCAGATATGGACGAAATTGCTGCAGCACTTGCCGCCATTTGCGACCATATTTCTGATAAAGATGATTCTGAATGTGAAAACGATTAAGACCGGCGAATGCCGGTCTTATCCGTATGATTATTTACAGCAGCTTGGTTTTTTCCTTTCCGCCGCGCTGTTCAGCAGCAAAAAGACAGATCAGTGCAGCAATCGCGCCCTGAAGCCGGTATTTATTACCAATACCAGTGACGGCAAAACTGTCCTGATTGTTGAGCTGCCAGCGTGGATAGCCGCCGTTCGGGTCAAGATGCATGGCACTGATCTCACGGTGCAGGACGGCGCCCTTTTTTTTCCCGTTTACAAAAATGCTGCGTTTATCCGTAATAACAAAAAATTCTTTTCCTCTGGAAAGAATGCCGTCGTCGCCGTAGACAATGATACACTCGCCGGGCTCTATTAGTTCCGCGATCTTCGGCATGATTTTGTCGATTCGCTTCTGATTGATACCCTCAGAAGCGACATCTTCATCGGTAAGAAGGGTGGTTCTGATATATTTGGATACACTCTCTGTGGTCTTCAGACTGTTCAGGCAATAGCGCATTGAATCAAGAACAGCGATTACATTGTCATGCTGTTTCAGGCTGTCAAGATTCCACAGAAAGTCAAACATTCTTTCATCGAGCATTCCGGTGTTGCCGTCATCCTGCATATCGACATCAATATGCGTATCACAAAAAGGACAGATCAGACATTTATTCGAGATCGAAAGTTCCATTTCACCGCCGCAGGACGGGCATTTTCTTGTATCCATAATATATTCTCCTTTATTGTTTTTTCTTCCGCTTTTTGAGCTTTGTACTCCATATTGGATTCCCGTTTTCCAGGTATCGTGTGATCATACAGGCATATGCTTCCGGGAGTGACTCTTCTCCAAGGCATATGCCCTTGCTGTCAGGAATTTCAGTGATGCGGTGCGCATCGGCTTCGCCCTCATCTAAAAGTGAGACATCCTTGCTGAATGTGACATAGAACCTGCCGAAGTGATAATAGCCGTAAACGAAAACGCCTTCTTCTGACGGACCGTAAATGATTGTGTCATTCTTGATTGTGCGTATTCTTCCAAGCCACGGGAATCCAAGCTGTGTCTCTGTACTGTCAAGTGCATCGCAAAGCTCCTGAACGGTTTTCTTCATGCCGGGAACGGCACGGATTGGCGATGCAGCCGAATTAAACGGATTGTTTCCGTTGCCCATTGCCCAGAATACGATTCCTTCAATGAGCAGCAATAAGCCTGCCGCTATGGATGTATCCGAAAAGGAAGCCGCGATCATACCGGTTACTGCGCCGATTATCAGCAGAACTGCGGCGACTCTGAAAATAAGTGACATGATCCACTGTGAACGCGGCGTGTCGGTTTGACTCGCTGTGATAGAATACATGACGATCGCCTCAATCAGAAGCAGGATTGCAGCGGCAACACTCCGATCACTGCCCTGTGTTTTCCAGATTGCAATAATACCGGCGCTGTTCAGAATGATGCCGCACAGCACGAGCAAACTGCCCGATACAACGATTGATTTTTTTGAGTTTATGCTGTCCAGCAAGAATCCCATGCGAAAAAAACCGATGCAGAACAGAAACGCCGCCAGCGCAAAGACTGCCCAGAAAAGGATATTTACTTTTTGCGGCAGCAGGAACAGCAGCACGTAGGAAGCCGCAAGACAAAGGAAATCAACGATGATCTCAACGGTATTCTGCGGTTTTTTCAGAAACAACCTGATTTTTTCAGTCAGTCCCGGCATCTTCATGTTCTCCTTTTAAAACGAATATGTTTTGTTTGATAAGATTATAGCACAGAATGCTGAAGAAATCAAGAGATAATATACGCAGAATCGGATGATAAGAAAACATTTTCAATGCATAATCTTCCGCACACGGCAAACAATACCGGTGAGCGATCGAACAATCGCAAAGCATAAAACAGGAGGCAGAAAATGAAAGCAACCGGTATTGTGAGAAGAATCGACGATTTAGGGAGAGTTGTCATACCGAAAGAAATCAGACGTACAATGCGGATTAGGGAAGGAGACCCCTCACTGAAAACATTGACACAGGATTTGGTGTTCTGTATGAGTGTGGAATCCGCTGCGGAACGGTACATCGGGAATTGAATACAAGAGAACCGCCGTCTGCGTTGTGCAGGCGGCGGTCTTTTCGTGGTATATTTTTATGCTGGCTTCAGATTTTCGATGTGTTTTTGATAAGTGCCAAGATATCAGCAGGTTTGAGCACCTTGCCCGACGAAACGAGCTTCTCATTGATCACAAGCGCAGGCATGGACATTGCGCCGTACTCCATGATTTTCTGCAAATCGGTGATATACTCTACCTTGACGCCCATACCCTCGACAGCATTGACAGTATTATCATAGAGCTGATGACAGGCTTTGCATCCCGAACCGAGAACTTTAATACAGCAAATGCCATCAACAGTTTTGCCGCAGCAAGTGGATACTGATTCGCTTACAGTCTGTTCTCCGCCACAACAGCAGCATGAAGTTTCCTCTTTCTTCTCTTCCTTTTTCTTACCGAATAACGCCATGATATGAACCTCCTAAATAATGTAACTCTGAATGAGATTGAAGAAGTATCCGACAAGGATAATACCAACTGTGCAGATTGCAATGAAAATGCCAAGCAGTTTCGGCTTTATCGCTTTTTTCAGCATAATCATAGATGGCAGCGACAGCGTAATCACGCCCATCATAA
>JAFWUX010000159.1 GCA_017523995.1 Oscillospiraceae bacterium
AGATATCTGCTTGTCTTTTTGCCATGATACTGCGTTAGAAATCCTTGCCTTGCGTCAGCAAGGCTGCGGCTTTCTGCCTTGTCTCATGACAAAAATCCTGCGCATCTATTCTTCAAGATTTAATTGGTACATCAATAGAACTGTGTTTTCAAAATCTCAATAAACGCATTCGTGTGTTTCTTCGGATTGTCCGCTTTCATAAACGCACAGTACCGCCGGATGACAGGCTTGCCGTTCCGCAGAAGACGCACGGCTTTTGTAGTGGTCTGTACCGCATCACCGCTGCCCTCGATCATCATAAATCCCTTGCCCGGAATGACCTGCATCAACGCATCGTCGATGTATTCCGTGAAGTAGATCTCGCTCTGAAAGCCGAGATCGTTTGCATAAAAGCTGCGCTCCGTTTCCTGCTGGTCGGGCGAGGAAAGCAAAATCAGCGGTGTGTTTTTGAGGTCGGAAATTTCTACCTCGTCAAGCTGTGCAAGCGGCGAATTCGCCGATATTTCCGCATAGTATTCGCGAATGTCAAGCACGATATTCACATACTCATCCGAGAACGCTCTGCGCTGATCGTTCAGCACAATATCAAGCTCGCCGCTTCGCAGGAGTGCATAGAGCGCATCATGATTGCCGTGCGTGACCTCGACCGTCACATCGGGATACTGCACCGTAAACTCCGATACAGCGCTGTTGAACTCCTTGCCGCTGTAACCCTTGAGCAGTCCGACCTTCAGCAGTTCTCCGCTGTTTCCCGAAACCTTTTGCAGCTCACGGACGATGTTGTCATAATCCGCCACAAGGACAAGGCTTTTCTTGTAGAAATATTCGCCTGCGGGAGTCAGCGTAAAGCTGCGTTTTTTTCGTTCCAGCAGCGTGACACCGAGTTCATCCTCCAGCGCCTTGATCTGCTGTGAGATCGCCGACTGCGAGATGAAATGCTCCTCTGCGGCGGCGGTGAAACTGCCGCGCCGCACCACCGACTGAAAATAGCGTATCTGTTTGAGCATCATTTCACCTCAATAGGTCGAGGCACTCGCAAGTGCAAAGCGCCATTCGCCGTTTTTCTTTACAAGCTGGAACCGGAGCTGCAGCCGCCATGTATGCTTTCCGCCGCCGAACACTGCCGCTGTGACACGGCTTTTGCCGATCAGCACAGCGGTATCGCCCTTGACTTCCACTTGCATATCTTCATGACTCGCGGCGTAATAATTCAGCGTGCCGTCCATGATCGAGCTGATATAGATATCTTTCGGCTGCCGCATTCCCGTCATGTGAACAAGCACAAAGCTGTCATCGTGGACACGTTCAAGCCCGGCTCTGTCCTTGTTCACCATTGCGGTGTACATCTCCCTGTAGAGCTGAATGATCTGTTCCTTGTCGGTCATATGCTTTTTTTCGCCCACGCAGCGACCTTGCTTTCGGATTCGGCTTCCTCGGCACCGTGGACAGAAAGTCCCGCCTTGACCGTCGCACCCTTGCAGAGATTTTTCAGGTCGCGCTCGCTGCCGCCCAGTCCGCTGCCCTCGTTGGTGCAGAACGGAATGATCGTCTTGCCTGTCAGATCGTACTTTTCAAGGAGGGTAAACATACACATCGGCATCGTGCCCCACCAGTTCGGATAGCCGACAAAGATCGTATCGTAGTCCTCGAAATTGTCGGGATAAGCCTTGATCTCAGGACGAGCCTTTGCGCGCAGCTCCTGCTTTGCCTCCTCGATGCAGGTCATGTAGCTTTCGGAATAGGGCTTCACGGTATCGACCTCAAAGAGATCGCCGCCCACTGCGTTCTGAATGAACTCGGCAACCCGCTCGGTGTTGCCCTTAGAAATAGTTTTCAGACCGCCGTTCCAGTAGTTTTCGCCCTTGCGGGAATAGTAAACGATCAGAATATTTGCCATGGTGATTACCTCCGTGATTGATTTGATGATTCTATTTTATCACAGATTTTCAGATAAATCAATCTGGATTTCGGAAATTTATGATAAGTTTTTCTTATGAACAACATGAGAGGAAAGCGATTCTGTATGAAGTAACACTTTTTGAGCTTTCCCTATCAAGAACAGGACAATTACGATGTAAGGGTAAACTTCGTCAGCTCGATTGCAAGCTCGTGCGGAGTCTCTGCAAATCCACGTTCTGCCCGGTGTATTTTTTCTGATTACATCGGGGAAAACTGAGTGTTTCCGAGAGTTCGTTCGCAATGCGGAAAACTTTTCACTTCACGCGCAATAAAATTGATGCAACTGAATGAGTAGCTCCGCAGGGATAACTTTTTTGGGCAAGGGTGAAGCGCAGTGACCGGATATGTCAAGCTGCGTGAAGCCTATCTTCCTGTATCTTGAAGTATCGTAAAAGCTGACCGAATGTTGACCCAAGTGATATGCACATCGCTGAAAGCGCTCGAAAGCATCGTGTTTTCACAGTGAGGGTTGAAATTTCACGGTTAATATGTTATAATGAAAGATAATCATGAAAACATGAAAGGAGAATTTCCATGTCTTTATTCGGAGGTCTGACTCAGGCGGATCTCATGGGCTATCTTGTCCGCCTGTTTATTATCTTTCTCATTCTGCCGATCCACGAATTCGCCCACGCATGGACGGCGCATAAACTCGGTGACGATACCGCAAAATATCAGGGGCGCCTGACGCTCAACCCGATCGCGCATCTCGATCCGATCGGCGCGATCTGTCTGCTCATCGGCGGATTCGGCTGGGCAAAGCCTGTCCCGATTGATCCCACGCGCTTCACGCGCAAGCACTCGATGCGCTTCGGTGTCGCGATCACCGCACTTGCAGGACCGCTCAGCAACCTGATCGTTGCATTTCTCGGCATGGTCGGTCTGCGCTTTTTCAAATGCTCTGATTATTATAATACCTACTGGGAGCAGTATGTTTCCGGTGAGGCGATCAGCAATGCGCCGGATATGATCTATTCGATGCTCTATGCATTCGTGACGATCAATATCGGTCTTGCGATCTTCAATCTGATTCCGATCCCGCCGCTTGACGGCTCCAAGATTCTCAGCTATTTCACAAGTGCAAAAGTCGATCGCTGGTTCATCCGCAATGAGCAGATTGTCCGCATTGTGTTCCTTGTGGTGCTTGTCAGCCCGATTCTGCACGGTCCGCTCGGATTTGTCGAGGATAAGGTCTTTGAACTGTTCACGCTGCTGACGAACTGGATTCCGGCGCTGATGGGTTGACGCTATGCCGGAGTTATCGTTTCATTTACCGGTCTTTGACGGACCGATGGATCTGCTGCTGCACCTGATCGCCAAGCACAAGCTCAATATCCACGATATCGAGATTTCGGTGCTGCTCGAGCAATATCTGCTTTACATGCAGCAGTGTGCCGAGCAGGATTATGAGCTCGCAGGCGAGTTCCTGACGATGGCGGCAAAGCTCATCTGGATGAAAACCGCAGCGCTTCTGCCCCAGCCGGAAGAAGCCGAGGCGGTCAAGAAGGAGCTTGAGGGCGCGCTGATCGAGTATTCGCTTTGTAAAATCGCGGCAGGCAATCTGCGCGAGCAGTATCTCGGGGATGTGCTTTTTGTGCGCAAGCCCGTGGAGCTGCCGGTCGATATGACCTACCGCCGGACACATGAGCCGACGCTGCTGCTCACAGTTTATCAGAATATGGGTCTCAAACGGATGCCGCAGGGAAAATCCGAGGGCAATGTCGGCGAGAAGATTCACGCCGTTGTCCAGATGCACCATCAGGTGACGAGCGTGGCATCCAAGGTGGTGTTCCTGCTGCGGCAGTTCTTTACGCATGACAGCGTGCGAATGGCGGATCTTTTTGACGGGCTCACGAAGCGCACGGACCGCGTGGCGCTGTTCCTCGCGATCCTCGAGCTGACCCGACACGGCAGAACATATATCAGTGATGACGGAACAGAAATTCTCATGCGGCGCCGTGACGATCTCCTCATCGGCAAACGCCAGCGCCGCCGCGAGGAATGAAAGAGGTATCGCTCCGCAATGGATTGATAATGGGCTGCGCGCCCAAACTGCGCCAAAGGGACATTGTCCCTTTGGAATCCCATTTTATGTGAAATATAGATGAAGCCGCTGAATGAGTGAAAAAGCTCATTCAGCGGCTTTTGCAGCAGGCTGTGCCTGCATCCGATATGCTAAAGTCCGAATCGGTCAAATAAAGGGGTAAAAGCTATTGTCCCG
Organism: Oscillospiraceae bacterium; assembly: GCA_017523995.1. The sequence continues at coordinate 4,181 of JAFWUX010000159.1, forward strand.
ATCATAGTAAAATATATAATTATAAAAGCCGCTGAAATGGGAGAAATGCCCGTTTCGGCGGTATTTGCACAAAAAACAGTATGAAACATAAATCTTTATGCAAACTTTTTGAAAAGTTGCACGCAACCGTCTAACATTTGCCGATTTGGCACCCCTTAGTAGAGGGACATGCAAATTTTACAGTTCCCTTTATCAAAAACAATTGTAAACAATTATAAACATTTCTGTGGACACAGCAACTCCTCACTATATTTATAGATTCATGCGCGAAGCGCATACCACAATTTCTCATTTCTAATTTCTCATTTCTAATTGGTAATAGGCGGGTGCTGCGAACCGGACAAGAAGACGGAATGTCCGGTTTGGCAAAGGTGTTCGTCGGTACGTGAATCCAACCTTGTACAGGCGATGGGGTTCATGCCGGCGGTACAGGATTGCAGGCATGCACTTAGAACTTTGACAAGTGAATAGCAGTGTCATTTGCACGGCAAAGCAAGGGGCACTGCATTATTTCTTCTTGTTTGAAAGATTTGACTTGATGTTCTTCATCTTTAGTCCGATG
>JAFWUX010000160.1 GCA_017523995.1 Oscillospiraceae bacterium
AAGATCGAGTTGAAGCTCAACAGTTTCTTCGATCAGCGGAATCCCATCAGCAGGATCATATTCCAGCCGTAAAAACTGCAATGACAGAATCCTGCCGTCATACTGACCGGAGAGCAGTGCTGCGTCCGCAGTAATGTCATAAAACGAAACGGAATAATAATCAAAGTAATCAACGATCTTTGCTTTCGGTTCTTCTGAAACAGGTGTCATGACCGCTTCATTCGGTGAATCCGGTTCATCGGGTGACTCCGGTGTGCCGGGCGGTGGGTTATGCACATCTCCTCCGCCGTTCGGGCGTTCCGGAAGGCTGCGTGTATATTTCCTGACGGTAATAGGAATTGTCTGTTTCGGAAGTGCAGTTGTTTCGGTAACTTCCGCAGAAACCGCTGCCTGCTTTGTCGCAGTGACCGGCTTAGTTTCATTCTGCAAAACCGGCGCTGTTTGTACCGGCGCTGAATCCTGTTCCGTCACCGCATTGGTCACAGTCTCAGTAACAGTCTGACTGACAGTTTCCGCTGTTGTCCGGTGTGTCGCATCCTGTCTGACAGCAGTTGTATACACAGTCACGGCAGTTGTCTCAGCGGTATTCTGTGCAGTTGTTTCCGTTGTGACGATCGCAGCAGGCGGCTCTGTGATTTCAGGTGTCTGAATCCGCAGCTTCGGATAGACTGCCGCAAAAATGCCGATCACCAGACAGGCCGCGATCGCCGGAAGAAACCGCATCAGCTTCGGCCTGCGTCGGTATTCCGCATGAACTGCTGTGTCGATCATATCATCCGGCAGCGTATTCATCAGCTCCATAAAGCGTTCAGCATTCAAAGCAATCCCTCCTCCCGTAGATATTTTTGCAGGCGCTTGCGAATCCTTGCAAGCGTGACCTTGACATTGCTTTCGCTCATATCGAATCTTGCCGCGAGCTCCGCGATTGCCGCGGACTGCCAGTACCGGCAGATAAACAGATTGCGATGCTTTTCCGGCAGGCTTTGCAAAAACACCGTGACTGCCTGCATCAGCTCGCGCTGTTCGAGCTCCTGCTCCACATTCTCTGAGGACGGGAAGATTTCCGTCAGTTCATCGAGTGCCTGCGCAGTCTGTCCGCCGCCGCGCTTTTCTCTGCGGCGTGCTTTATAGCGGTCGAATGCGGCATTGCGCACGAGCTTCAAAAGATACGCACAGAAATTAGAAGGCTTTGCAGGCGGGATCGCGTTCCAGACCGTGAGCAGCGCATCATTCAGGCATTCCTCGGCATCCTCATCGCTGCCGAGAATATTGCGCGCAACTGACCGGCAGAGCGCCCCGTACATTTGTGCGGATTCCTTCAGCGCCTGCTCATCCCGATTATTCAGCATCAAAAGAATTCTTTTGTCGTCTATGGCAATCACCGCCTTTCGTGTTTGCCTTCACCCATATGAACGACATTTTTCAGAATCGGTTACACCTGTTCTGATATTTTTTATTGTATCATTCGGTTTTTCTCTTGTCAATATGCAGACAGAAGCAGCCGCCGATGTGTCCAAAGCACACCGGCGGCTGTTCTTATTTATTTGTCATGAAGAATCTGTGTATCAATCGAGCTTTGCGATTTTGCGGAGGATTGCGGTTACATCGTCAAGATCAATATTGCCGCTGCCGTTCACATCGGCGTTTTGCTTGCCCTGTTCGGTGATGACGGCTGTGCTGTCCTCTGTGCAGAAGCGTGCAAGTAGAACCGCATCCGAGACATCAATCGAGCAGTCAAGTGTCACATCACCGGCAACTGCAAGCGAATTCTGTCCGATCATCGGCGATTCGGCTGCGGATTCCGGACACACCCATTCTGCTGCCAGACCGAATTGTTCGTAAAGCTCTGCGGCGATTGCAAAATGCTCCGGGTAGGCTGTGCCGTCCGGCGGGATCACGGCATACATCTCATTCCGGTCATTATAGTACGCTTTGTCCTGTCCATAATCATAGTATCCGATCTTTTTGGCAAGCGCCGTATCTTCGAGCGCAGCACGGACAAATTCACATTCGGGATGATGCTCCTGCACCCACGCCTCAATCGCTGTCCAGTCATATGTCACATCCTCCAGTGCGGTATAATCGCTGTTCCATTTCTGGCTTGTGGGATAATATGCTGTGGGATAAGTATTCCAGATCTCCTGATAATTTGCCGTCTGTCCCCATGTGTAAAATTCAGAGATCAGTCCGGCTTTTGCAAGGTCATGCAGAATGCCGTCAGCGATTTCCGGAACACCGGCAGTTTTGGCTTCCTCTGTCGGAAACCGCTTGCTGTTGTCAACAAGATCATAGTAACATTCAAGATCAGGCACGCCGTCCTGAACCTGATAAACGTAATATCTCTTAGGTGTTTCGGGACTTGTGGTTTGAGAAAACTCAGTAATTCCGGGATAGTGTTTCTCCAGTATCTCATACATTTTCTGTTCTGCTTCATCGTGATCAATATCTTTCCGCAGTACGATCCGCAGAACATTCTCCCGCGGACAGACCGCATAGACCGGATCGCCCTCACGGTGACGCATTTCCGTGATCGTTTCGCCGGTATCGAGATCAGTCCATGTTTCTTCGCGGTCAAACGAATAGTGATAGGTAAAAACCTGATAGTTATCGGATGTTCCGATGCACTCGCCGTGCGGGATCCACGCAAACATCCCCTTGTCATCCAGCAGCGTCATATCCTGAAACTCGCTGCCGTCCGCAGTGCCCCAGCAGTACAGCGGAATCACGGCGGTTGTTTCAGCAGCAGAAACCGGTGCCGCAGGAATCGCACTGCAAAGCAGCATAGCACCTGTAAGCATCGCTGCAATTCTCATACGCTTTTTCATTGTAACCCCTCCTGTTCATGTAATTCGATTGTCAGGCTGTCTGTCAGCAGTGCCTGATATTCAGTTTCATCGGTCAGAATCAAATAGTCTGCGGTGCAGTTTTCCGGTTCAAGTATAAGATCATCCGGAATTGGCAGTGCAAAATGGATCACAGAATTGTCATGATGTGTATCCGGCAAACACGCGATCTTCAGATGCAATCCATTGTTCATATATTCACCGTCGATCACCGTTGCATCCTGATACATATATGCATCCAGATCAATCAGCAGGCATTGATGCTGTGTCAGATCGTATTCTGCCGGTATACCGTATGCTTTAAGCAAGTAATCATTGTCACTGTTCGTTCCTGGCAAAAATCCATCCACATCGTCAGGAAAGATTCTGAACCTGACGGAAATCATTGGCGTTGGTTCCTCCGGAACTGATGCAGGATGTTGAACGCTCCCTTTCCATAACGGAAACTCATATGTCACAGGCTGCGGTTCGGTTGTCACAGGTTGTGTGGGTTCTGTAATCGCAGGAGTAGTAGTTTGCGGCGCTTCCGTGGAGATTGGTTGATCAACCTTATCGGGTTCAGTTTCGGTATGCGCAGCGGTTTCAGGCGGTTCTGTTGGTGTCGGGGTTTTTGTTTCAGTAACAGTTGCCGAGTTAGCACCAGATGCTGTTGTGTTCACAGCAGCGGTCACAGAATCGGATGCTGTCTGAATCGGTGAGGTTGCGGTTTGTGTCTCGGAATGTTCAGCTAATTCCGGAACAGATGTCGTTGTTGTGATGATTTCTGCCACTGATTCGGGCGGCTCTGTGATCTCCGGTGTCTGAATCCGCAGTTTCGGGTAGATTACCGCAGCAATCAGCAGGACGATACAGGCAGCCGCCGCAGAAATCTGATACCAGCGGATTGGCTTGCTGTGCGGTTCAGCAGCGGATTCGATGAACGAATCGGGAATATCGGTGAGGATCTCAGAAAATGTGATTGGATTCACAGCAACCCCTCCTTTTGCAGATATTTTTGCAGCCGCTTTCGCAATCGGGAAAGCGTCATGGTCACATGGCTCTGCGTCATGCGGAACATTTTTGAAAGCGCCGCAACATCTGTTGCATACCAATACCGCCGGACAAACAGATCACGCTGCCTTTGCGGAAGGCTCTCCAGAAACGCAGTCACAGCACGGAGCATCTCACGGCGCTCTACCTCGCCGACCACATCGCTTTTGTCCGGCAGGATTTCTGCAAGCTCGTCGATCGAGCCGGAATTCTGCGCAGCACCGCGCTTTTCCGTGTGGGCAGCACGGTAGCGGTCATGTGCGGCGTTGCGAACCAGACGCAGCAGATAGGCGCGCAGATTCTTCGGCTTTGCAGGCGGAATCGCGTTCCAGGCGGCGAGCATGGCGTCATTCAGGCATTCTTCGGCATCAGCCTCACTGCCGGTAATATCACGCGCAACAGACCGGCAGAGCGCTCCGTATTGCTGTTCGCTCTCGGAAATCGCCTGCTCATCGCGCTGTTCAAATAGTGCTATGATTGCCTGATCGATCATGGCTGCCACCGCCCTTCGTGTTCGCCTTCATACATAAGAACGAGATATTCGGAAAAATACAACACCATTCTGAAAAATTTTTTGTTATTTGCATTGTAGCATTTGCGGCGGCGTTTGTCAATATGCCAAAAAAGAGCAGCATGACCGTCATGCTGCTCGTAGCAAAATCTATGTGGAAAATGGCATCAAAAGCGCGTATTTACATGGGAACTGCCGCTGCTTCTATATGTTTTGCTTATTCTCTCATTTTGTCAGTAACTTCGCAGGTTTCCGCATGACAGTGAGGGCTGGTGTATGCAAGTCGTGGGAACTCGTCACGGGAACCCGCTTGGGAACTTGCCCTGAAAAATGCTGCAAAATACAGAAAAATCTTTCTGAATACGGAAATATTTTTCAGCAGATGCGTTGATAAAAGACACATAGCTGCTTGAAATTTCCGTATTTATGCGCTTTTTAGCTTTAGGGTTGGTGAGGGGCAGCGCCCCATTTCAAATCCATCGGAGATACCTCTCTACCGCAGGGTGCGCAGATAGGTTTTGGTTTCCTCGGGGATGCGGCGGCTCTCGATGCACTTCTGGATCGTCTTTTTGTGCACCCATTCCGGCAGACGGCGCGTCTCCAGATATGGCAGAATCGTCTCCGGCTGCTTGGCAAGCGCCGTCGCAAAATACCACGCGATCTCCATATTGATGTAATACTCATCCGAGCGGATCGCCGCGATGCGTTCGGGATATGCCGGATCAAACCGCGCATCGAGAAAATGCTGCATCAGCATCCCGACCGCGAACCGCACCGTATAGGTGTGCGCCGACTGCATCCAGCGGTCGATATAGGGCAGAAGCTGCTCCGCCTCTTTCCGGAAAACCGTCGGCGAAAGCTGATCGCAGGTCGCCCAGTTGTCCACATATGGCAGAAACGCCTCAACCGCCGCGATGCATTCTGCAAAGCACTTGATGCGCGCGATCAGGAAGGCGTGCAGCTGATTTTCGTCAAAATACCGATGCGGCAGCGTGTGCAGAAATGTCTGCACGGCATCCGGCTCCGTGCCGAGAGATTTTGCCAGCGCCCGCAGCGCCGGTGTCCGGCAGCCGAGAATCTGCTCCGGCGAAATCTGCGGCATCAGGCGCGCAACAAATTTTGCGTTCTCTGCATCCGCAAGCGCGCGGATCTGTTCTGTGATCTCCTGCATATCAAACTCCTGTTATGTGCGGTGCTCACGCCGGAAAACCGTTGGTGTGACGCCGTTGTTTTTCTTGAACTGCCGCATAAAGTGCTCCTCATTGTCATAGCCGCAGAGCTGCGCGATATGCGAAATCGTGTAGCTTGTCGAGGTCAGCAGATCGCGCGCGCGGTTCATCTTGCAGTTGATGACATCTGCGATGCAGGTCATGCCGAAGGTCTCGCGGTAGATCAGCTGAAAATAGCTGCGGCTCATATTGACCTCGGAGCAGAGCATTTCCACAGACCACTTTTCCTGCGGATTGGCGTAGATTTTCTCGCGCAGACGGACAAGCTCGGCATAATGCGGATCGCTGTTTGCAGCCGCCTGCTGACTGACAATCGGGCCGCCGGTCTCCGAAATCCGGATCAGCAGCGCTTTCATCAGGCAGTCAGTCATTTCGCTGCGTTTCGCATTCGAGGCATAGTATTCGGCGCAGAGCTGCTGCATCAGCACCGAGATGAACGCCGTATCGCCGAAGCGCAGCAGTGTGTTTTCCGGCAGCTGCAAAGCCTGATAAAAGCTGCCGTCGCTCGCGGGCGTGAACAGCACCCAGTCATAGAGCAGATCCTGCTCCGCAGTGAACCTCAGCGCCGTATCCGCGGAGACCAGCACCGTGTCGCCGGATTCCGCCTGCAGAACCGCGCCGCCGAGCTCCAGACGCATCGCGCCGCCCGTCAGCAGGAGCAGAATGCCGTGCAGCCCGTCCGGATGAAACACCGCATCCGACTGCCGCAGCAGCGACTGATATCCGATTTCGAGAATCTGCATGGCGCCCGCCTCCCTTTTCGTTCACGTTCTGATCATCAGTGATTTTCGTCAGCGCGGATCAGCTCGTCCGCAGCATAGCGTTTGCTGATCTTTGCGCGCCGGATGCGCCGCCGGATATACCGCATCGCCGTACTGAAACTGCGGCGGCTCTTGCAGCGGCTTGATATTCTGCATCAGTCTGAATCCGCAATCCGGACGTCGATCTCCGCCTCTGCGGGCGGCTCAAAGATCGCCTGAAATTTGGCGGCAAGTCCGTCATCGACATAATAGGCATCCAGCTTTTTTTCGCGGATGCGTTCATTTCGCTGCCGGATGCGTCTGTACCATTCATCATCCGGAATTTCAATATAGTGCAGCTCGGTTTCAATCCCGCGGGAACCGTAAAACTGCCGCGCTTCGCTGCGCTCGGCTTTTGTCCAGAAGCCCCAGTCCAGCACAACATTGATCCCAGTATCAAGGATCTCCAGTGATTTGCGGTAGAGATAGCGTTCGGCGCGTGCGACATATTCGCCGTGCTTTTCGCCCGCATCCTGCCCGAACAGCGCCAGCGTGATCTCATCCACGGAGAGCACCACGGCGCTGTGTTCTTTGCGGAGCTTCTGCGCATGCGTGCTTTTGCCGCTGCAGATTTTGCCGCACATCATGTATACTTTCGGCATTCTGATTTTCTTTCATTCCGGCTGCTTCTGCCGCGCACGCTCTGTCAGCAGCGCCATCAGCACGAGGAAGAACGCGAGGAACAGCGGGAACATCCGCAGCCCTGCCTTTTCCGCGATCACGCCGAACAGCGGCGGCATCAGCGTTGTGCCGATATAGGCGCATGCCATCTGCATGCCGATCATCGCCTGCGCACGGTCTGTGCCAAACAGCGAGGGCGTTGCGTGAATCTGACAGGGATAAATCGGTGCGCAGCCAAACCCGATCATGACAAGTCCCGAGAGCGCGCAGACATCCGGCAGCGGCAGCAGCACCAGAATCACACCGGCGGTGATGCCGCAGAGCCCGAAGCGCGTCATTTTGTGGTCACCGAAGCGGTCGGCGACAAAGCCGCTGAGCAGCCGCCCGACCGTAATCCCGATATAAAACAGCGACGCAAACCGCGCTGCTGTCTCCGGATTGACGCCGCGCTCCTGCACCAGAAAGCTGCTCGCCCAGAGTCCGGCGGTGCTTTCCAGCGCGCAATAGCTGAAAAAGATCACGAGCGCCTGTATCACGCCGCGCTCGCGCAAAAGCTGCTTCATCGGGACGGGCGCTGCGCCTTTGACGTCCTCTGCCGCATGACTGCGTTTCCACAGCGGCAGCGAACAGAACAGGATGACGGTCAGGATGATCTGCAGCAGAGAGATCGCACGGTAGCCGCCCTGCCAGTCATCGCCGCGGTGCAGGTAAAAGCCCATGATATACGGGCTGAGCGAACATCCGACGCCCCAGAAGCAGTGCAGCCAGCTCATGTGCCGCGCCGCATAATGCAGGGCGACATAGTGATTGAGCGCCGCATCGACCGCGCCTGCGCCGAGCCCATACGGCACGGCAAACAGACAGAGCATCCAGAAGCGGCCGGATACGGAGTATCCGAACAGTGCGACCGCCGTCAGCAGGACACTGCACGAAACAACCAGTCCTGTCCCGAAACGCCGCAGCAGCCGATCAGAGAGCAGGCTCGAAATCACCGTGCCGCAGGATATGATCATCGAGAGGCAGCCTGCATAGGAGATCGGGACACCGAGCAGCGGCTGCATCGAGGGCCATGCCGCGCCGAGCAGCGAATCCGGCAGCCCGAGACTGATAAACGAGAGATAAATGACGATCAAAAGCAACGAAAACAAGTATGGCTCCTTTCGCCGCTCGATTCGGCGGTTGAATTATGTGTTCTGCGCACGCGAGCTGCCGAGATAGAACAGCGCAACGGTTCCGGGACCTGCATGCGCGCCGATCACCGGACCGATTTCGCCGACAACCACATGCTTTGCGCCGTGCTGATGCAGCAGCGCATCCTTGAGGGTTTCCGCTGCCTCAATCGCATCCGCATGCGCGATGAAAACAGTCGATTCCCTATCGGTGCACTCGGCGGCATAGCGCTTGCCGAGCTCCGCAATCGCATTCTTTCTGCCGCGGACCTTCTGCACCGGCACCAGCTTGCCCTCCTCGCTGACATGCATCACCGGCTTGATGCCGAGCAGTGCGCCCGCATACGCTGAGACCGCACCGACTCTGCCGCCGCGCTTCAAAAACAGCAGATCATCGACGGTGAACCAGTGCATGATCTTCAGTCTGGTCTCTTCAGCATATGCAGCAAGCTCGTCCAGTGACATGCCGCGCTCCTTCTGCTCGGCGCAGTGATAGACCAGCAGTCCCTCGCCGAGACTTGCGCAGAGCGTGTCGATCACGATGATTCTGCGATCAGGATATTCCTCCTGCAGTTCCTCCGCCGCGATGCGTGCCGTTGCGCACATACAGCTCAGCGGCGAGGAGAACGCGAGATACAGAATATCCCTGCCGGATTCCAGCACCTCGCCGAAGGTCTCACGGAAGCGTGCAAGGTTCGCTGCTGAGGTGCAGGCAACCTGTCCGCCGCGGAGTGCATCGTAAAAATCTGCACCGCGCAGCTCGCAGGGCAGCGCAGGGTTATCCTTCATAAACACATTCAGTGCGATCGACTTTACGCCCATCGACTCCAGCATATGTGCAGAGAGGTCGGCGCCGCTGTCGGTGATCAGTACGTAGCTGTCATTCTGTTTCATAGATGCTCACTTTCTTTCTGTAGATTTTGGCGGAGTGCTCCGCCTGTATTTATTGTAACCGATTCCGGTGAAAATGTCACGAACTTTTCCCGAAAATCCGGAAACTGCTTTGAGAATCTGCGGTAGAATCCGTATTTCCGGACTCTCCTTTTCGTAGAGCGGGCAGCGCCCGCCTGCATTGATCGAAAGCTCTCCGGCAGCGTATTTTCTGCATATGACAAAACGCTCTCATCTTGCTATTTGTGAGAGAATATGCTATAATAAAGGAAAGTTATTCACCGAAAGGAGTGGTTGCATGGAAGACTGGAAGCAGATCGTCGCCGGTAATCTTGCGGCACTGCGCAAGGCGCAGGGTCTGACACAGCTCCAGCTTGCAGAGCAGCTTCACTATTCTGATAAAGCGGTCTCCAAATGGGAGCGCGGCGAGTCGATGCCCGATCTTGCGGTCATGAAGCAGCTCGCCGATTTCTACGGCATCCGCATCGACGATTTTCTCCTGACGCCCGAGCAGCGCGCCGAAGCACAGCCTGCGCCCGAAGAATCCCCCGCTGAAGCGGAACCCGCTCCGGAGGAATCCCCTGCACCGCAGCCCGATCACCGCCGGCGCAATCTCAATCATCTGATCATTGCAGGCATGGCGGCGCTCCTTGTCTGGCTGATCGCCTCCATGATCTTTGTGGTGCTCGATGCAGCCCTGCCCGAGCTCGAATACAAATCCTTCCTGTTTATCTATGCAGCGCCCGTCACCGCGATCGTGCTGCTGGTGTTCAACTCGATCTGGTTCAATCCGCGCTGGAATTATATCATTATCTCGTTTCTGGTGTGGTCGCTGCTGGCGGCGCTTTACATGACCTTCTACATGATCGGCATTTCGATCCCGAAGCTCTTTCTCATCGGCATTCCGGCGCAGCTCATCATTATTCTGTGGTCGAGACTGCGTCCGGCTGACAAAACCTGACATCCGGCAGTGCGTGTGATCCTCAAAAAGGACATACGCACTTGCTTTTTTGCACGAAATATGATAAGATAGAGAGGGGTAACCCGTTTCGTACAATCTCAGGAAAGGAGCCGTCATGAAACGAAGCATCTTCTCAGCAATTGCCGCAGCACTCTTGTTCACGGCATGCGCCGTCCCTGCGGAGGCGGTTGACCTCAGCTACGCCGCCTCGGAATATACCTACGTCACTGAATACACCGCGCCGCGCAAACTCGAAACCGGTCTGCTCACAGACGGCATGGAAAGCACTGCCCTGAATTTTTCCGCCGGTGAAACGCTCGCGCTCAAATGCGATGCGCCGATCGGCGGCATCTATGTCAAATTTGATAACAAACAGACGAAATGGTGCGCGTCCGTCGGCGAGGCGGCAATCCAGTTCGGCATAAACGGCTTTCTGCACGAATATGCCGATGTCTCGCGGTTTGAATCCGGCGAAGTCCTCATGAATTTTCAGGAGGATACGCAGATCTGCGAGATCCGGATTTTCAGCGCGGGCAAACCGCCGGAAAATGTCCAGCTCTGGGAGCCGCAGTATGACAAGGCGGATATGGCACTGTTCACCTCGCACAGCGATGACGAAACGCTCTTTCTGCTCGGGCTGATCCCGACTGCAGTCGCGCAGGACAAACGGCTGCAGGTCATCTATTTCTGTCAGCACAATGATAAGCCAGGACGTCTGCACGAGCAGCTCAACGGGCTGTGGACCTCCGGCTGCACGCATTATCCGGTGATCGGGCGTTTTCCCGATCTCTACTCGGAATCCATTGACGCCGCGCGCAATGCCTATGCGGCAAACGGCATCTCCGAGGATCAGATCCTCGCGTGTCAGGTCGAGATGCTCCGGCGTTTCAAGCCGAATGTCATCTGCGGGCACGATCTCAACGGCGAATACGGTCACGGCACGCACTGTCTCAATGCCGAGACGCTGATGAAGGCGGTCGAAATCGCGCCGAATCCGGATATGTATGCGGATACTGCGGAAAAATACGGCGTCTGGGATGTCCCCAAGACCTATATCCACCTCTGGGAGGAGAACCCGATCACGCTGGATTTTGATACGCCGCTCGATTTTTTCGGCGGCAGAACCGCTTATCAGGTCAGCGTTGAAGGCTACGGCTGCCACTATTCGCAGCACTGGACATGGTTCACGCGCTGGCTCAGGGGCACGGACGCGGAGCCGATCACCGCAGCCGCCGATATCACGGAATACAGCCCGTGCAATTACGGTCTTTACCGCTCGACGGTCGGTGCGGATACCGGCATCGGTGATCTGTTCGAGAACATCGCACCGGAGGAGCCGCCTGCCGAGACGCAGCCGCCTGCACCGCCCGAAACGATGATCTGGACAACCACCACAACGAGCACAACAACAACGACCACTACAACAACGACAACCACCACTACCACATCAACTGCCGCGGTGACCCGCAGCACAACCACGCAGACAACCGCCGTCATGATGCCGGAGACCGGCGAATATGACGGAGACTCGCCCGCGCGCGAGCTGCCGTGGATGCTCGGCGGCGGTGCCGTCTGCATCGGCGGACTGCTGTTTCTCCGGCATCATCTCCGGAAGAAGAAACAGCTGAAGCCCCATTATCTCCATTGATTCATGAGCCGCAAAATCACTGCATCTGCGTTGGTTTTGCGGCTTTAATCTGCATTGACGCGCAGGAACTGCGTCGGGTTGATGCGCACGCCGTCCGGATCACGCACCTCAAAATGCAGATGCGCACCCGTCGAATCGCCGGTGTTGCCGACCAGCGCGATCACATCGCCGCGCTTGACCTCAAGCTCCGGCTGACAGAGCAGCTCAACGCAGTGGCCGTAGACGGTGTAGTAGCCGTCCGGATGCTGCAGAATGACAAAGTTGCCGTATCCCGGCTCCCATCCCGCATAAAGGCAGGTGCCGCTGTCCGCTGCGTAAATCTCAGAATACTCCGCGGCGCCGATATCCATGCCGCCGTGGTTGCGCTCGCCGCCGAACAGATCGGTGATTCTGCCGCCGTCCACCGGCCAGAGATATTTGCCGTTGCCGTCCACAACCGTATCGGTGCTGTAGGGCTGCGCTTCAAATGTGCCGACCGCGATTTCCTCGTCAACCGGATAGATCGCCTGAATCGACTGCAGTTCGCGGCGCGTGGTCTCTGCGCCGTCGGTGTAGGTAATCAGAACCTGACTCTGCTTTTCGCCCTTGACGCCGCGCCGGACGCGCTCCTCCTGCCCTTTCGGCAACTCATTGGTCTCCTTCCGGACGGTTTTATAATCCTGAAAACTCAGCACAAACGCCTTTTTCGTGACAATCACCGGCAGCTCGCGCCTGACCGTCGGAACCTTGACGCGCTGTGCAGGCGGCATCACATCCGGCAGATTCGGGTTGAGTCTGCGCAGCTCGTCGATCGTGGTCGAGAAGCGCTCCGCGACCGAATAGATTGTATCCGTTTTTCCGGCGGTATAGGTTCGTGTGCCGTGCTCCGCCTTTGTCAGCTGATTTGCAAGTTTCTGCGCCGGAATCAGGCTGTCCTCGGGATACATACCCTTTTCATAGGTGACCTTATCCGCGAATCTGACCTCCTCGACCGCGCCGTGATACTGGTCGCTGACGGCACTCAGCACACGCGCAAGCGCCGCCTCAACCGGATGCGTTTCAGTCACGGCGCCCCTGAATTCATCGTTGACATAGACGCCGTATGCCTCTGTCAGCGCGATATCCGCCTGCTCGAGCAGTTTATCCGCAAGCGCGCCCGCTGTCAGGATCGTCTCGGTGCCGTCATATTCCTCTAGCTGAAAGCTCCGGCTGAACGTCAGCCCCTTGCCCTGCTCCGAGCCCGCAAGCCGCTCATGGACAAGCTCCACCGCGGCGAAGTAGTCGGATTCGTCCGCGATCATGCCGAGCGCCTTGCCGTCAACCGCGACCGCGATGCCGTACTGGCGCGTCTGGAACTGGTGCACAACCGACCACAGCACCAGACAGCATGTCACCGGCACCGCAAAGCGCAGAAAGCTCAGCAGCATGCCCTGCCGCCCCAGCAGCATCTCGCGCAGCATCCGCAGGACGGAAACTGCCCGCGATTTCGCAGGTTTCCGGTATGCACGGACCGCCCGCGCCGCGTTCATCCGCCGCGCACGCACCCATGCGACAACCCCGTCCGCGAGAAACGCAAGCCCGCGCACAATCACGCCGAGAATCTCTGCGGCGCCCATCAAAATTCCCCAGAGGATCAATCCGAGCACGCGCAGAATCGAAAACAATACGGCTTTTCCGCAGCGGCAGAGCCGCGCAAACACTGATTTCACTGAAATCCGATGCAAGAAAAGCACTCCTTTCTTTTTTGCAATCTGTCTATATCTTATCTTTATATTATACTCTTTTTCGTCAGTCAAATGCAAGGGCATTGGACAAACTTCATGAATCTGCACATCCGAACCGTTTGCATTCTGCATGTTTTGTACAGGATGCCATGCAATCCGATTGTATGCGCAAAGGCGCCTGCTTATGCATGGGATGCGGTATCAAGGGATATCCCTTAGGAATCCCATTTTAAGATTTGATTTTTGAATACCGCTAAATGCATCGTAGTAAACAAACATGAAAAAAGCACCCTGCGAACAGGGTGCTTTTATGATTGGTATCCGGATTATACGAGCTTGATGATAGCCATCTCAGCTGCGTCGCCGCGACGCGGACCGATCTTGACCATGCTAGTATAACCGCCGTTGCGCTCTGCGTAGCGCGGTGCGATTTCGTCGAAGAGCTTCTTTGCGACGCTCTCCTTGGTCACATAAGCAAAGACCTGACGCTTCAGGTGAAGATCCGCAGCGGTATCGTTGCCGGAGATCCCCTTCGCAATGGTGATCATCTTCTCTGCCATCGAGCGAACTTCTTTCGCTCTGGTCTCGGTTGTTTCGATCTGGCCGTTTTCAAGCAGATAGGTAACCATGCCGCGAAGCATTGCCTTTCTGTGATCCGTGGCTCTGCCGAGCTTTCTGGAACCCGCCATTGTGTTTCACTCCTTTGTAAATCCATTCAGCGATTCTCAGAGAGAACCCTGAAATCGGGAATTAGTCATTGTCATCCGAGGAAAGGTCAAAGCCCAGAGACTGGAGCTTCTCCTTGACCTCATCAAACGATTTTCTGCCGAGGTTTCTGACCTTCATCATTTCGTCCTCAGACCGGCTGATCAGGTCGGCAACCGTGTTGATGCCGGCACGCTTCAGGCAGTTGAACGATCTGACCGACAGATCCAGCTCCTCGATTGTGGTATCGAGCTTCTTTTCGTGATCGCCGTCGGTGTTATCCTGCAGAACAGGCTCCGAAACCTTCTCATCCGAGAGGTTGACGAACAGCTGGAGATACTCTGTCAGCAGGCTTGCCGCCTGAGAGAGTGCATCGTTTGCGCCGACAGTGCCGTCGGTCCAAACTTCAATTGTCAGCTTGTCATAGTCTGTGACCTGACCGAGTCTTGTATCCTCGACCTTATAATTCACCTTCAAGACCGGGGTGTAGATACTGTCCACAGTGATGACATCAAGCGGCAGATTCTGTCTGGTCTGCTTGTTGCGCTCTGCGGAAACATAACCTCTGCCGCGATCGAGCATGATCTGCATTTCGAGCTTTGCGCCCTTGCCGATCGTCGCGATATGCGGGAACGGCGGCAGAATCTCGACTTCAGAATCCGTGCGGATATCAGCAGCGGTGACCTCACATTCACCCTGGGCGTCAATATAGATCGTCTTGGGGCCGTCGCCGTGAAGCTTCGCGGTCAGGCCTTTGATTGCAAGGATGATCTCGGTGACATCCTCCTTGACACCGGGGATGGTTGAGAGCTCATGATGAACACCGTCAATCTTGACAGCATAGACTGCCACACCGGGCAGCGAGGAGAGCAGAATCCTTCTGAGACTGTTACCGATCGTGATGCCGTACCCACGCGGCAGCGGACGAATCTCGAATTTGCCGTACTTGCCGTCTGCGTGGAGTTCTTTTGTCTCAATTTCCGGCTTTTCCATTTTCAGCATAAATACCCTCCTGTTGTGCATTCAGTTGTGGTACGGCCGGAGCAAATGCTCAACAGCCGCTCAGGGAAAATCCCGAGATTACTTGGAGTACAACTCAACGATGAGGTGCGTTTGTGCTTCGTACTCGATATCGTCAGCAGAAGGCATGCGAACGACGGTTGCGGAAAAATCGTCCTTCTTGGCTTCGAGCCAGAGCGGAACAACTCTGTCTGCAGTCGCCTCAACGGTGGCCTTGAACTTCTCGGAAGTTCTGTCCTTCTCGCACAGAGCGATCACATCGCCGACCTTCACGCGGTAGGAAGGAATGTTGACCTTCTTGCCATTGACGGTGTAGTGTGCGTGCGAAACGAGCTGTCTTGCCTCACGTCTGGTCAGTGCGAGACCCATGCGGAAGACAACATTGTCCAGTCTGGATTCGAGGCAGGTGATGAGGTTATCACCGGTCTTGCCTTCCATCTTGGATGCGATCTCGAAATAGTGATAGAACTGCTTTTCGAGCATGCCATAGATAAACTTCAGCTTCTGCTTCTCCTTCAGCTGGAGACCATACTCAGAAACCTTCTTGCGGTTGTTTGCGTTCTTGAAGCGGTTAGACTCCTTCTTGGAAACGCCCATAACTCCGGGGCTGATTCCGAGGGTTCTGCACTTCTTCAGAATCGGTTCTTTCTGTACTGCCATTTTCGTTCACCTCCAATAATTATACGCGTCTTCTCTTCGGAGGACGGCAGCCGTTGTGCGGAATCGGGGTAACGTCCTTAATCATACGAACCTCGAGACCAACAGTCTGGAGCGCACGGATTGCTGCCTCTCTGCCGGAGCCCGGGCCGTTGACATAAACTTCAACAGACTTCAGACCGTGCTCCATTGCTGCTCTTGCAGCAGTCTCTGCTGCGGACTGTGCAGCGAACGGCGTAGACTTCTTAGAACCGCGGAAGCCAAGCTCACCGGCGGAAGCCCACGAGATTGCATTGCCCTGCGTATCAGTGATCGTCACGATGGTGTTGTTAAACGTGGACTGAATATGCACCGCGCCGTTTTCGATGTTCTTACGCTCTCTGCGGCGTCTGATCGTGGTTACCTTTTTCTTCTGCTGTGCCAAGATACAGTCCCTCCTTACTTCTTCTTGTTCGCAATGGTCTTTGCCGGACCCTTACGAGTTCTTGCATTGGTCTTTGTACGCTGTCCTCTGACGGGCAGACCCTTGCGGTGACGCACACCGCGGTAGCAGCCGATATCAACGAGACGCTTGATATCCATTGCGATCTGGCGGCGCTTATCGCCTTCCACCATGCAATGCTCGTCAATGTACGCACGAAGCGCTGCGACATCGGTTTCAGAAAGATCCTTGACTCTGGTGTCCGGATTGATGCCGGTTTCCTTCAGGATCTTGGTTGCCGTCGTACGACCGATACCGAAGATATATGTCAAGCCGATTTCCACGCGCTTGTTCTTCGGGAGGTCAACACCAGCGATTCTAGCCATATTCCTAATTACACCTCCAAATGATCAGGGGTATCAGCCCTGACGCTGCTTATGCTTCGGGTTTTCACAAATGATCATGACTTTGCCCTTGCGCTTAATGACCTTGCACTTTTCGCAAATGGGCTTGACGGAAGGTCTGACTTTCATTGGAAATACCTCCTTCTCTTCGGCGCTCCGATATTTACTTGGAACGCCAAGTGATTCTGCCCTTTGTCAGATCGTAGGGCGACA
>JAFWUX010000161.1 GCA_017523995.1 Oscillospiraceae bacterium
CCATAGCCCAGTTCATCCGCATACCACTTCATGACCGCCTCAACAGTGAGGGCGTGCTGGATATGGAACGGATCCTGATTGTATTTTTTCAGCAGAGCAAATGCATTCTCCCTTGTTATCATTTATATTTCCTCCAAAGTTTTCTTGTCACACATTGTGAATATGATTCTGACCGCAGCACGCCAACGCGGATGCGTTGCTGTGAAGACCGGAAGGCTCTTACACTATGCATATAGGTCTGATATGATTATATCACAACATTGCGTGATTGTCAATCCGGTGTAACGGTCAGCGTGGAATAGTGAATATATGATATGATCCCCCTCATCAGGTAGGAAGCTGAGATGCTCTTGCTTGGTGAGGGGGATTTTTGTTTTATGGGTTATTCATCGTTTGGAGCGCTTTCAATATAGTGAGTAACACACTCTGTCAGGTTTTTGTCAACATAGAGAGCAAGCCCATTATTTGAGATAATTGCATAAAAAGTCGGTGTATAATACCGCTCAATCTCTGAGTTCGGAACGGACAATTCTGTGATCTGTTCCCAAGCCATATCATCAAAAATCACAAACAGGCTTCCGACATATTGCTCATCCTTAACATCGTCTTCACAAGGGGTAAAAACTCTAGTTACACGAGTGATATCATTATTGTCAAAGATGTGCAGGGTTCCACATTGGGGACATTTCCATATTTTGCAATAGGCTCCCCTGAAATCATCATAAATCGTATCTGTTGTATACAAATATGGGCAAGGAACAGGATACTCATCATGTATCTTTTCATGCAGGGGGTCATATGTTGATTCAACAACACTTTTCCATGCAGCCTCTGAGAACATAATAAGTTCGATTCCGTTGGGTTCCCCATGATACCTGATACCATGACCACAGTGTTCACATTTTAATCCAGCCATAGTTATCGCCTCAATTCATATCATCCGGATGCCCGGTTTTCTCCATTTCAATCGCACTTTTGCCCTCAAACAGCAGCGTGAATTTCCCGTTCTCAAATTCATAGTCATCCTTGGAGAAGGTTTTCCCGTTGAGGGTAAAGCTCCGGTCCGGGCCGAAATACATATCATCAAATTCCGCTGTGTAAAGCAAGTATGCTTCATGATCAGATCTGAAATCATATACCCCTTGGTCACCGTCAAATTCAAAATTCCATTTGCCCAATACTGCTTCGGCACCCTCTGCTGCAATGCTGCTTTCTCCGGCAGAAGATTCCGCAGCGGGCGCTGTCTCCCCGGAGATTGTCTCTGCAGAACATACCGTCAGGCTGCCAGCGAGTGTCAGTACCATAATTGCTGTGATTATTTTTTTCATGTCCGGTTCCTCCGTTTCAATCGAGTGCTGTCGGCTTCTGATTATATGATATCACAAATACGAAAGCGGTGTCAATGCAACTTACCCCCCTGAAAAATGCAACTTATCTTGCCGCGAACGCATCTTAACTTTCTTCTCCCCTCTTAATATTTACAACACTCCCCTTTTATTATTTACAAAATTCCCATTGAAAAAAGCAGGACAATGTGGTATAATATTATAATATTTCAAAAGGGGGCTTCGCGATGAAACTGCTGATGATTCATGTATGGAATGCAGACGCGCTTGCTTACCGCAATACCTTCTCCGGTTTAATGGCATATCCCTCGCTGACACTCGCTTCGATTATCCCGCTGGTGCCGGAATCTGAATTCTCACAGATCGACATCATCGACGAACAGACACAGCGTGTCAACTATGACAAAGAAAAATACGACATCGTCATGCTCTCCTTTGATACCGCTTCGGCCGTCAGCGCCTACCGCCATGCAAAGGCCTTCCGCAAACGCGGTGCCTATATCGTCGGCGGCGGATATCACGCGACTGCAATGCCCGAAGAAGCCGCAAAATACTGCGACACCGTTATTTCCGGGCCGGCAGAGCGCGCAGTACCGGCATTCTTCTGCGACTATCTCGCCGGCAGCCCGAAGCCCTTTTACCGCGATACAAATCTCTGCGCCGCGGATTATCCCGTTCCGCAGCGCAAAAAGATCCCGATGCACGGCAAACTGCGCATCCCGGCGATCATCGCGGACCGCGGCTGCAAAAATGCCTGTAAATACTGTGCCATGCGCACAATGTGGCCTTCCGATCCGCGGCCGATCAAGGCGGTCATGGAAGAGATCCGCTCGCTGCACACAAAAATGCTGATCTTCTATGATCCGAATTTCTTTCAGAACCGCGATTATGCAATCCGGCTGATGCGTGCGCTCAAGCCGCTGCATCTGCTCTGGGCCTGTACCGCAACTGCGGATCTCGGGAATGATACCGAGCTGCTGAAAATCGCCTCAGACTGCGGCCTGCGTGCCGTTGTCATCGGTCTGGAATCCATGAATGTGCAGTCGCTGAAGAGCGTTGCAAAGCAGTTTCCCGATGCAGACCGCTACAAGGCGCTGGTTGCCAATATCCATAAATACGGCATTGCGGTCAACGGCTGCTTTGTGCTCGGGCTCGATCACGACACCGAAAAGGACCTGCGGAAGCTGCCGGATTACATCGAATATCTCGGGCTCGATCTCTGCCGCTTCTCAATCCTCACGCCCTATCCCGGGACAAGGCTTTATAAGGAAATGGAAGAAAGCGGCCGACTGCTGACGAAAAAATGGAACCTCTACGATCAGCAGCATACCGTCTTCCGGCCGAAGCATTTTACGCCGGAGCAGCTGAACCGCCTCTACCGGGAAGTCAGCAGTGATGCATACAGCTGGAAGCGTATCTTCCGGCGGCTGAAATCATCCCCCTGGCGGCATAAACCTTATCTGCTGATTCAGCTCGGGGCGAATATCGGATTCCGCTATCTCGGAATTGATAAGAGAAGAACATCATGAAAATTGTGTTTATCCGGCTCAATATGTTTGAGCATATCAGCTCGGATGCGATGAAGCCGATTCTGTTTGCGATCATCCGCGAGCTGACACCGCAGACGCATGAGATCGAATTTCTCGATGAACGTGCAGAACCTCTGCCGGAGCGGATTGATGCAGATCTTATTGCGTTTTCCGTCGAGACATATACCGCAAAACGCGCCTATATTCTTGCAAAGCGATACAAAACGCCGCAGAACCGCATTGTCATGGGCGGCTTTCATGCAGCGGTTATGGCAGATGAAATGCTGCAATATGCCGATACGGTACTGGTCGGGGATGCAGAGGGCACCTGGCCGCAGCTTCTTGCAGACTGCAAAAACGGCTGCACGAAACGAAAATATATCTCCGATGAAACAGCAGAGCCCCTCTCCCCTGCTCCGCATCCGGAAATCTACCGGCACCGCTATGCCGGAATCGGGGTGCATCAGCTTTCCCGCGGCTGCAAATTCAACTGCGATTTCTGTTCCATCAAGACCATGTACCGCTGTGTGCGGCAGAAAGCACCGGAGACTGTTGCCGCAGAACTGCGTGCCGCAAAAGAAAAAATCATCTTCTTCGCAGACGACAATCTCTTCTATAACCGGGAATCCGCGCTTGCAATGCTCCGTGCGATCGCGCCGCTGCGAAAAAAATGGGCGTGTCAGATCAGTATGGACGCTGCACACGACGATGCCCTGCTTGATGAAATGAAACGGGCAGGCTGTTTTCTTGTACTCATGGGCTTTGAAAGCCTGACGCCGGACAGTCTGCGCGAGATGCATAAATCTGCAAACGCCGCCTCGGATTATGAAGCAGTCATACGGAATATCTACCGGCACGGGCTGCTGATCTACGGGACATTTGTCCTCGGCTATGACGGCGATACAAAAGATGTCTTTCAGAATACGCTTGATTTTGCCGTGCGCAATCATATCACAATTACCAATTTCAATCCGCTGATCCCGATGCCCGGTACGCCGGTCTATCAGCGGATGCAGGAGCAGGGACGGCTGCTCTTCCGCAAATGGTGGCT
This sequence comes from Oscillospiraceae bacterium, assembly GCA_017523995.1. Next base: position 3,927 of record JAFWUX010000161.1, read on the forward strand.
CTCGGACAAATACCGCTACGGCGATACTGCTTACCGGCCGCGCAATATGTCACCCGATGAACTGCGGGAAGGCTGCCTCTATATGCGAACCGAATTCTATTCCCTGCGATGTATCCTGCGGCGGCTTCTCGGAAATCCGCTGCATCTGAAACCGGTCAATCTGATGATTTATCTGCTTGCGAATATCATCTCCGCAAAGGAGATCCGCGCAAAGCAGGGACAGCTTTTAGGAGGTCTGCTGCATGAAGCTGACGCTGATTAAACCGAATATCGGGCGCAGAGAGCACAGCCTCTATGTCGATGAGGGCAGAATGGAACCGCTGCCGCTCGGCATCCTTGCTGCGCTGACGCCGCCCGACGTCGATGTCGTGCTCTATGATGACCGCATGGAGCCGATTCCGTATGATGAAAAAACCGATCTCGTCGGCATCACCGTCGAGACCTTTACCGCAAGACGCGCCTATGAGATCAGCGCTGAATTCCGCAGGTGCGGCATCCCAGTCGTCATGGGCGGGATGCACGCAATGCTGATTCCCGATGAAGTCGCGGAGCATTGCGATGCGCTGATCGTCGGGGATGCGGAACCTGTCTGGGCGGAGATGATCGCGGACTTCCGCCGCGGCGCGCTCAAACAGCGCTATGACGCCGTACAGCCGGTATGTCCGCAGGGAAATGTCATTGCCAGGCGCGATCTCTTTGAGGGAAAAGGCTATCTGCCGATTTCATTGCTGCAATTTTCACGCGGCTGTGCGCACCGGTGCAGCTTCTGCGCATCCTCGGTCTATTTCAAAGCGCATCACTACTGCCGCCCCGTGCCCGATGTCATCCGTGAGATACAATCCCAGAAGCGGAAGCTGCTCTTTTTCGTCGATGACAATATCGTCTGCAACCGTGAAAAAGCGAAGGAGCTCTTTCGTGCGCTGATCCCGCTGAAGATCCGCTGGGTCAGCCAGGGCAGCATGGATATGCTTCAGGATCCCGAGCTCATGGAGCTCATGGTCAAAAGCGGCTGTCTCGGGCTCGTTATCGGCTTTGAATCCATTTCTCCGGACTGCATCGCTGATATGCACAAATACACCAACAAAAAAGCGGCATCGGAAATGTACCGCGAGGAAATCGCACAGCTCCGCAAATGGGGGCTGCAAACATGGGCGGCATTTACCGTCGGGCATGACGGCGACACGATTGAATCCATCCGCGCAACCTGCGATTTTGCGATCAAAAATAAATTCACATTTGCGGCATTCAATATTCTGATGCCATATCCGAATACGCCGCTCTATGAAAAGCTCCAACGCGAAGGGCGCCTGCTCTATGACGGCAAATGGTGGCTGCATCCGGATTACCGCTTCAATTACGCGAGCATCGTCCCGAAAAATATGACGCCCGATGAACTGACCGAGATTGCTTTTGACTGCCGCAGACGCTTCAACAGCATCGGTTCGATCATCCGGCGCGCGATCGAACCGCATACCAATCTGCGGACGCCCTATCGCTTTGTGACCTATCTGCTGTATAATCCGCTGTTCCGCAAGGAGGTCTTCAAGAAGCAGGGGCTGCATTTCGGACTTGAGGACAACAAGGAGGAATCTGTATGAACGGACAGGTCCGGCCGATCGGTACATACACCGAGGCGGATATTCAGGCGATGTTCCGGCTGATGACGGCATTCTATGACAATGTGGAGGAAGCGGTTTTCCGGCGTGATTTTGCCGATAAGGATTATTGTCTTGCGCTGCGCAATGATGACGGAGAGATCGTCGGATTCACCACGCAGAAGATCATGACGATCGATGTCGGCGGAGAATCTGTTCACGGCATTTTTTCCGGTGATACGATCATTCATAAGGAGTACTGGGGCGAAACCGAGCTCTTCCGCGTGTTCTCGGAATTCTGGTTTCAGTATGCAGAACAGTTCGATGAATTCTGGTGGTTTCTCATCTGCAAGGGCTATAAGACCTACCGCATCCTGCCGCTCTTCTGGCGCGAATGCTATCCCAATTACCGCTTTGAAACGCCGGCGCGCGAAAAAAGCATCATCGACGCCTATGCATCCGCGCTCTATCCGGATGAATACAATCCTGTGACCGGTGTCATCGAATACAAACATACAAAGGATAAGCTGCGCGCAGGCGTTGCCGATATCGACGACCATGCCCTGCGCAGCCGTGATACTTCGTTTTTCTGCAAAGCAAATCCGGGGCATATCAACGGAAATGATATCGCATGTCTGGCAAAATTCGACCGCAGCCTGCTCAATCCGCGGATGCTGAAGGTGATGTTCGGATGAATCCGACCGCGCTGCTGAACCGGATCTGCCGTGCAATGTACCGCGCAGAATACCGCAGATTTCAAAGGCCATGCGATATCCGTACAATCCAGACCGGTCATCTGATGCAGCTGCTCCGAAACAACGCAGAAACGGTATACGGCAGAAAATGCGGCTTTGCAGAAATCCGCAGCTACAAAGACTTTGCTGCAAATGTTCCGCTAACGGTCTATGAGGACTATGCACCCTATATCGAGCAGATCGCTGCGGGGAAACAGCATATCCTGACCGCCGAACCGGTGCTGCTCTTTGAGCCGACCTCGGGTTCTTCCGGCGGCAGAAAGCTCATCCCCTATACGCAGTCGCTCAAGGCAGAATTTCAGCGCGGCATCCGCCCCTGGATCTGCGATCTGTACACGAAGATCCCCGGGCTGACCGCAGGCAAAAGCTATTGGTCGATCACGCCCGTTACCGCCGGGAAGGAATACTCAACGGGCGGCATTTCGATCGGATTTGAAGACGATGCTGCGTATTTCGGCAGACTGGAGCAGCGGCTCATGCGGCGCATTTTCGCCGTAGACGGCAGTGTCAAATATGCTTCTGATATTCAGGTCTTTTACCGCGAGACTGGCAGACAGCTGCTTCATTGCGGCAGGCTCTCCATGATATCGGTATGGAATCCGACCTTCCTGACGATCCTCTGTGATGCGATCCGCGCCGATGCAGATCTTCTCACAGATGATCTTCCGGCGAAGCGGAAACAAACCGTCCGGCAGGCGCTCAAAAAGAATCGCTTTGATCTGGTATTCCCCGGTCTGCGGCTCATCAGCTGCTGGGCTGACGGCAGCGCTGCCGATGACATTGCACCGCTTCAGGCTCGCTTCCCGGGCATCATGATCCAGCCGAAGGGGCTGCTCTCAACGGAATGCTTCGCCGCATTTCCATTGGTTGGAAATGAGGGAAGCTATCTGAGCATTTACTCGCATTTCTTTGAGTTCCGCGATCTGCAAAGCGGCGAAATCTGCACCGCCGATCAGGTCAGAGAACAGGAATATGAACTGATTGTCACGACAGGCGGCGGCTTTTACCGCTACTGCACCGGCGATATCGTCCGCATTCTGCACACAGAACCGAACCGCCCGCCGCGGCTGAAATTCCTGCGGCGCAGCGGAATTGCTTCTGATCTCTGCGGCGAAAAGCTGACGGATGCATTTGTCCGGAATGTCTGTCAGGCGCTCGGCATCGCAGCGGATTTTTGTCTGCTCGCGCCGGAGGGCAAGCACTATATTCTCTATACAACAACAGCCGCCGGGATCGGCGATGATACGCTCGATCAAGCACTCTGCGAAAGCTATCACTACGCCTACTGCCGCAAGCTCGGGCAGCTCGGCAAGGCGGAGATCCGGCATGTTGCAGCAGATGCAGACCGGCTGTATCTGGAACATCTGACCGAACAGGGAATGCGGCTCGGTGATATCAAGCCCGCATTTTTAAGCAAGCGATCCGGCTGGGATGCTGTATTCCGCAGCCGGGATGACAGTTAAAGGAGCATTCACCATGCTGAAAATTGCACTTCTTGCGCCGGCCGGCGCCATGCACCGCTTTACCGGCAGCTTCGGAAAATCGCTGCATTATGCGCCGCTGACACTCACGACACTCGCCGCGCTGATCCCCGAAGACATCGAAGCGGATGTCGTGATCTATGACGAAACCGCCGGGAAGATTCCGCTGGATATTGACGCCGAGCTCATCGGCATTACCTGCATCACCGGCACGGCCCCGCGCTGCTATGCATATGCAGATTATTTCCGCAAAAAAGGCAAGACCGTTTTTCTGGGCGGCGTACATCCCTCGATGATGCCCGATGAAGCCGCACAGCACGCAGATGTCGTATTTACCGGATTTTCCGAGCAGACTTTTCCGCAGTTTCTCCGCGATTATCTCAAAGGCTCCTATCAGAAATTCTACCGGCAGGGCTGCGAATTCTCCATGGAAGGCAGACCGTTCCCGCGGCGTGAGCTGCTCAATAAAAAGCGGTACATCACAATCAACACCGTCGAAGCGATCCGCGGCTGTTGTCATAACTGCACCTTCTGCGCCTACCCTGCCGCATTCGGCAAGCGCGTCTATAAACGGCCGGTCAAAGAGGTCGTTGCAGAGATCGAAGCGCTCCATTCGCATCATGTGCTGTTCCCCGATGTCAATCTCATCACCGACCGCAAATATGCGATCGAGCTGTTCAATGCGCTGATTCCGCTGAAGATCATCTGGCTCGGGCTCTGTACCTCTGCAATCGGCATTGACGATGAACTGATGACGGTCTTCCGCAAAAGCGGCTGCAAAGGTCTGCTGATCGGCTTTGAATCCATCACGCAGGAATCGCAGAAATATATCCACAAGGGCGTCAACCGCGTGGACAGCTATATCGACCTGATGAAGCGGCTGCATGAGAACGGCATTCTCGTTCAGGGCTGCTTCGCATTCGGCGGCGATGAGGAAGATACTTCCGTTTTTGACCGCACTGTCGAAATGGTCATCAAAGCGAAAATCGACCTGCCGCGTTACTCCATTCTGACACCGTTCCCGCGGACGGAATACTATGCACAGCTGGAACGCGAGGGCCGTATCATCGAGCGCAACTGGGCGATGTATGATGTGCAGCATTGTGTCTTTCAGCCCAAGCGCATGACAAAGGAAGAACTGGAAGCCGGTACAGACAAGGCCTGGCGTGATACCTATTCAACGGGTAATGTCCTGAAGCGGCTCGCGCCCTTTACCAACAGCCCCTGGCTCTCGCTGCCGGTCAATCTCGGCTATAAGGGCTATGCGGACAAATGGCATCACTTCACGCGCGATGTCATGTGCGACAATTCCGATATTCCGGTACTGTGAGGACTGCTTATGAAGATCACATTTATTCTGCCTGCGATCGGGAAAAAGCCCGGCCAGAAATACATCGGCACATGGAAAATGGAACCGCTGACCATCGCCGTACTGAAAGCGCTGACACCGCCGGAAATCGAAACGGAACTCTTTGACGACCGCATCGAACTCATCGACTATGAGACGCAGACCGATCTGGTATGCATTACCGTGGAGACCTATACCGCCAAGCGCAGCTACCGCATTGCGGAGCGCTTCCGCGAAAGAGGGATTCCGGTCGTGCTGGGCGGCTATCATGTCACGCTCTGCCCCGAGGAAGCGGCTCCCTACTGCGATGCCGTCCTGACCGGCAATGCGGAGACCGTCTGGCAGACCATGCTGAAGGATGCCGCCGCGCATCAGCTCAAGCCGCGCTATCAGGGCGAGACCGCCGAATACCGGATTCAGCCCGATCACAGCATCTTTGCAGGCAAAAAATATCTGCCCGTTTCCCTTGTGGAAACCGGACGCGGCTGCATCCACAAATGCGATTTCTGCTCTATCGCGCAATTCTATTGCAGCAGGTATTATCACCGCTCGCATGATCTCATCATCGACGATATCAAAAAGGCGCCGCATAAAATCTTCTTCCTCGTAGACGACAATCTCGTCGCAAACCGGCAGAATGCGATCGAACTGTTTGAGAAGATCGAGCCGCTGAAGATCAAATGGGCCGGTCAGGGCACACTCTCCATGGCAAAGGATGAAAAGCTCCTGCGTGCGATGAAAAAAAGCGGCTGCGAGGTCATTCTGATCGGCTTTGAAAGCCTCAGCAAGGAAAATTTGCAGCAGATGAACAAGTCCTTCAACTATGCGCTCGGCGAACGCGATGAACTCGTCAAGCGCGTGCATGATGCAGGACTCGGCATCTATGCGACCTTTGTCTTCGGCTATGACAATGACGACGAGCGCACCGTCGCGGATGCGCTGGAATTTGCGAAAAAGCATAATTTTTATACGGCTGCATTCAATCATCTGCTGCCGTTTCCGAATACCGCGCTCTATCACCGGCTCAAGGAAGAGGAGCGCCTGATCTACGACAAATGGTGGCTCGCGGAGGGCTATCACTACGGGGAACTCGCGTTCCACCCGAAAAAAATCTCCGCCGAAAAGCTCAGCCAGCTTTGCAGAGATGCCCGCAAGGAATTTTCATCCCCGAAAACGGTTCTGAGCCGCGGCTTTGCGTCCATGCGCAGGACAAGCCCGCTGGTCTGGAGCCTCTTCTGGGCGATGAACCTGCGGCTCGGTGAAGAAATCGACCAGAAAATGCATGTACCGATTGGAGAAAATCTCGATGAACTCCCGAAATAGCCGTTATACCGTCCGTCTGGCAGGCCCGCAGGACAATGCAGGCATCCGCGAAATCTTTGAGAGCGGCAGCTTCAGCGGCGCCATCGACCTGCAATACCTGCGCGGTGATGCGCCCTTTGATTCGCTTAAAGCCGACGGCGATGATGTCCGTATTCTCACCGCGGATGACAATGAGACCGGCAGGCTCGCCGCAGTCGGCGGAGCGGTGCTGCGGACGGAATACTTAAACGGAATTCCCGCACGCTGCGCCTATCTGACCGGACTCAAAATTCATCCTGATTATCAGGGAAAATTCTACCGGATCGCGGAATCCTATCAGTTTCTCGGGCAGCAGCTTCAGGACTGTGCTTGCTGCTATACGACCGTGCTCGATGACAATGAGCGCGTCATCCGGATGTTCGAGAAGCATCACCGGAATATGCCGGAATACCGCTATCTCGGCCACTACACGACCTATTGCTTCCACGGCGGCAAAAAGCTGCTCCCGCTCCGCACCGACCGTACCGCAGACTTTGAGCCGCTGCTGCATATGTATTATTCGCAGTTTGCGCTAACGCCCTGCCGTCCGGATTATCCGGGATTCGGCAAGCAGCGGTTTTTCAGTTACCGCAGAAAGGGCGAACTGATCGCCTGCTGCTATGTCGGAGACCAATCCCGGACAAAGCAATATAAACTCTGCTCCTACGGCGGCATCTACAAAACGCTCGCAAAGCTTCCGGTTCAGCTGCTCGGGTATCCGAAGCTGCCGGAAGAAGGCAGCATCATTCATCACGGCGTTGTGTCCTATCTCTATGTCCGGGACAATGATCCCGTGATTTGCAGGCGCTTTCTGCGTTCTGTTGCCGCGGCTGCCGGATTCTCCGTCTTGATCTGGGGCGGATTTGAAACGCATCCGCTCTGCAAAGCGCTCAATAAGATGCGCACGATCCATTACGGCAGCCGGCTTTATGAAGTCCTCTGGGACGGCGCCGCACCCGCAATCACCGGAAAAATCGGCATGGAAGCCGCACTATTATAAATCATACGAAATATAATAACAGGAGAAGAAAATGAACCAGGATCAAAAACACTACAAACCAGGCAGCCCGATTCCCATGGAATTCAATGATCCCGGTCTCCGCAAACGCGAAATGCCCCCCGAAGAGGAAGAAAGAATCTGGGAATATCTCCGGCAACATCGCGCATGATTATCACCGGAATCGGCTTTGTCATTCTGTTGTTTTCCTTGATATAATGACAAATCGCCGCTAAGCAACACCATGCAATGGGCAGAAAATTGATAAAACTAAATCATGTTCACATTGGCGAATCTGTATCTGGCTGACAGGAAAACACTGTCGGTTTGATTCAGTACGCCTTTGTGGTTAAACTTGAACACAAGTCTATACTCCCGACGTTCTTGCCGGGAGTTTTTCTATACCCCGTTTTGAAGACAGGATATATGGGGTGTCTCCTTAAAAATTCATTAGAGTTCGAGCTCCTCATTTCTCACTTATGAATATTTCGTAAATACGCTGTTTTCCTGTATCGGGAGAACAGCGTATTTTACTGCCGGATTGACTTTGGATACTACGGAAAAAAAGGACATCAAGCTGCGAGTCTTTCAGAAATTTCTTGCGAAAACAGCACTTGTTGAAAACGTAGAATTTTGATGCTGAATTTTAGATATCATGCCAAGGCGGACTTACCTTGTGATTTGAGGCGGATTGTGGTATAATGAAAGTATTATCATCCTTCATTACAGTAAAGGAGGCACCTTCATGAAACATAAACTGATCATATCTTTGCTTTTGCTGTCAGGTCCCCTGGTGTTAAACGGATGCAGCGCATCTTCTGAAACGGCATCAGAAGAATCTTCGGAACCGGCTGTTACTGATTCAACCGCTGAGACAGAAACGACAGTCACCGAAACGACGCAGAGACCGCCGGAAGACTATGTTCACGGTGAGGACGGTTATTATTGCCTGAAAGATGAAATGCCGGAATTCAAAATGGAAAACCAGATCGGCGGAACCTGCTGGCTCTATGCCGGCACTGCAAGCATGGAGTCAGCATATTGCCAAGAATACGGCAGTTATATGAAAATTGACCCGATGAATCTGCTTGATATCATTTACCTGAATGAAAAAGAGGACGGTTTCATTCTTCAGGAGCATATCAGCGGCAGAGATACCGGAGGCTGGCAATGGATGATTACCGAAACGCTTTCCAGAGGGTTCGGCGATCTGACCATTGATAGTACCGTGATTCTGGATGAGACCGACCGGAAAGCCATTCAGGAGAATATCCGCACCCGCGGTGCAGTGGCTGTCGAATTACCGGATACCGACGATTCCAAGAAGGCTGTCCACGGTATGTATTACACCATGAATGACACCGAAAGCGGGACCTTTGACCACGATATTGCAGTCATCGGATGGGATGACCATTTCCCGAAAGAATACTTCAATGAACCTGCTGAAGAAGACGGCGCGTGGATCACCTATAACAGCGGATTCAGTGCGAATAAATACTATTATGTGTCTTACTGCACACCGTTTGGCTATGCGCTCAGCCACAGGGTGACAGATCAGTACGGCGAAGTTCTGAGCTATGATGCAGGAACTGAGGAAGACACAATCATCAGAACGGGCGACAGCACGAAAACTGCCAATGTGTTCCACAAAACAGGCAGACTTGCTGCTGTCGGGACATACAACCATTTTGATACACAGGATATCCGGATTGAGATCTATGACAGCAGCTTTACCGATTTGCTCTATGCGCAGGATGCTGTACTGGACTATCACGGCTATCATACCGTTAAACTCAGTGAACCGGTTGATGTGACTGACTATGCAATCGTGATTACGTATTCAAAAGGTGCTCCTGTTGAAGGCGAAACGAATGATTATGACGGAATTGTTTATACGACGTTCTCCGAAAGCGGAGAGTCCTTTGTTTATGCGGACGGGTGGAAAGATGTGACAGATGCAGATATCAAGGAAGTGCTCGGTATCAATTTCAATCCAAATAATTGCTGCATAAAAGCGCTTTATACAAAAGAATGATTGTCGTATGCGACATACAATCGACGCCTTGCAGTAAAGAACTATCATGTATTAAGTGGTAAAATGATCGTCCCGACAGGCTGCGAGAACAGTTCCGTCAGGTACTATACCGTTTCCAGCCTCGCAAAATGCCCATCCAACAAAGACATGATCTTCCCCCGCCGCTCTTTGTATCGTTCTTCTGCGATCAGGATCCAGTTGGACATCGTCGTCATCAACAGCGGGATATGCTTCGACGCCAGATCCTTTTCCTGCCGGTGCAGCGGTACCGCCTTTGCATATTTTTCATAGACGATGTGCGCTAGCAGTTCAGGCGAGCAGAAGCTGCCCGGAATCATCGGTTTCGGATAGTATGCCCGACGGATATTGCAGTGTTCAATCTCATCGGCGCAGTCGTTGTCATACTCCGGGTTCACGCCGCATTCCGTACATTTATAGGTGTATACGATATGACGGCGGATATGGTATTTCGCAGGGGTAAAGACCAGCTCATCATAAGCCTTTTCCTTGCCGATCTCCTTCATCTCTGTACCGCAGTTTTCGCAGATCGGGTGTTTCTCTTTGTGCTCGATCTCCTCGACAGGCAGTTTACTCATCCAGTCATCGAGTGTACGCTTTTTCTTGCGCTTATGCTCCGGAACAGTTACGGTTTCTTCGGCGGTTTTTGCAGACTGTCTCTGTTCTTCCGGGAACAGTGTAAGCTGCTGACCGTTGTCTATGATGACAGAGCTTTGTTCTGTTTTGCGTCCGAAGACCTGCTTTTTTAACCATGCGAGCTGTTCCTGCACCAAAGCAAGTTCTTCTTCCAGAACTGAAAC
>JAFWUX010000162.1 GCA_017523995.1 Oscillospiraceae bacterium
GTTATCCGAATATTCGGATAACCCAGTGAAAACGCTCAACGAGGAGTAGTCGTTGGAAGAAAGAATTGGCTCTTCTGCGATACACCCAAAGGGGCAGAAGCCAGCGTAATTGCATATTCGATCTTGGAAACGGCAAAGGCCAATGGACTGAATCCGGAGAAATACCTGATGCACATCTTCACGGTACTACCGGATCGGTTCGCAAAAAATCCGAATGCAGATATCGAGGATCTGCTTCCCTGGAATAAAGAAATTGTTAAAATGTGCAAGCTGGGAGTGTAGGTTTATTTATCGCTTACGAAGAATCCGTCCCGTTCCACACCATTCCGGCCGAAGTGTCGGGCGATGTCGCGTGCGGTGCGCGAGCTGCACATATTGGGCCGCCGCCAGTGGCGGATGAAGGCCCATTATGTGTTGAGTCACCGGCCGCGGTGCGCGTGCGATTCCTAGCGGAAAGCCCTGGTCGCGTCCGCAGACGCGAAACTTCTGTTTCTGAATTGCATTCCAATTCGACGGTATAGTACATCGGCAGCCCGAAATCCGGATCATCCAGATCCGTCACCAGTTCCATCGACGGCTCAATCCCCTGCGCCCTGTCCAGTACCAGTAATCCCTGGAAGCAGTTCGGCAGCAGCAGGTCATAATCAATCGGCTGATCCAGCCGGTTCTCCTCCCCCCGCAGCACAATCAGCGCCAGGGATCCGCCGTACAGCCGCGCCCACCGGATCGCGTTGGCGATCTCCTGCTTCACGCTGTGCCGCGCTTCCAGTCTGTGCAGTTCCCGCACCGCCGCCTCCGGAAGAGATGTCGACAGCTTGTACCACGCTCTCGTCATATCCTCGCACGGCATGTCGATAATCCGCTTCGCAATCCAGTTCTCCCTGTACGTCACTGTCAGCAGTTCCGTCTGCCGTGTCAGACCCGACCGCCGGAATGTCCCGGAAGAAAGCAGCACCGAATCCTCTCCCAGAAATGCCGCCGCGTTCGAATAGCCGTCCAGAGCCGAAAGGATAGCCGCCACCGCCTCCGGTTTTGAAACTGTCTTCTCCTTTTTCCCCCTGTCATCCTGAGTGGCCCCCCTGTCATCCTGAGCCCCCCACCTGTCATCCCGAGCTTGTCGGGGTTCGTCGCGCCCGGAAAACGAGCCAGTGTGCTCGTTTTCAGCAGAGAACGGGCGGCAGCCAAGGGCAATCTCCTTCCCCGCTGTCTTCCGATACCGTCTTCTTTTCCGTGACATACACGCCTCCATCAAAAACCGCACGAAAAAACGAAACCCCGATTCGCTCAGGATTTCGTTCTCTGATTTACTTGATTTCAGTCTTTCTTCTCTTCAGCAAATGTCATGATCTGAAGATCTTTCAACACTTGTTGCATATAAAGGAAATGTTGATCCTTGGTCCATACGGGTACCCGGTTCTTTATCGCAATTTGTGCAATAATCGCATCCGAAAGCGGAACTGTGATTCCCCTTATTCGAAGCTGATAAAGCGTCTTACCCAGCAGCTCCCAGTCTGATTTTTCAAAAGGCATCTCTTCAAAAGCATTAAGGACAGAATTGATATTCTTATAATCCTTTTCCGATTTGGCGCCATGAAGCAATTCACACCTGATAACGCCGCAGATCACAATATCTTCGTTAGTGAAAATATCAACTACTGATTGTGTCGGATTTCTCCAGAAATCAATGAACATATTGCTGTCTGCAAGAATTCTCATATCATGCTTTCCTCGCGTAGTTTCAATATGGCATCACTATCAATATCTATCTTACCGGCAGTTTCTAAAAAACGTTTTTTCTTCTCAGAAGTCTTTTTTTTTGTAGAAGGCTTCTTCATTTTGTCCATCAATTGAACAATAATCTGCACAGTTTCTTCAGGAAAAGAATCAATCTTTGCATGTGCTTCCTGATAGATTGTCATTTGCATCCCTCATCTTTCATGTCAAAGAAAAACGTCTTTGTTTTCTCTTGATCCAATTGCATTTTACCATATGCTTTATTGTGATGCAATGCTTCGCTGATTGACCTGCACCCTCTTCTTTTCCGTGACATACGTCTCTCCTAATTTTGAATTCTTAATTCTGAATTCTGAATTTCTAATGGTACCCGTGTTCCAATATCCTGCACACGCAAGCCGCGCTGTCCGCCGCGTCATCATGCTCCGCGTTCTCCGTATAATCCAGAATCTGATCGATATACTCCGGATCCGTCCCTTCCAGAAACACAATCTTCGGCCA
>JAFWUX010000163.1 GCA_017523995.1 Oscillospiraceae bacterium
GTCTCTCCGAAGAAAGCAAAGAAAAAGGATCTGCCGCAGGAGTCTGCGGTAACGCTGAAAAAAGCCGCCAAGGCACAGCCTGTCCTGAAAAAGGCGAAGAAGGCTGACGAAAAGGCGGAGAAGAAAAAAGGCAAGGCTGCCGCTGTCAGCCTGCGGAAAAAGGCAACTGTGATCCAGGTGCAGCCTGTGAGCGGACCGGTCTATACCGAGCCGCAGGAGGATGCGGTGCCGATCGACCTTGAGACTGTTCTCACGCTGGTACAGCCCGCGGTCAATGTCGATACCGCAACGGAAATTCTGCACTGTCTGCAGAAAAGCCACAGCAAAACGGAGTTTCATAATGCGCTGCAGCAGCATTTTGACAATGACAATGTCAAGCAGTATTATCACTGCATGAAGCCCTGCTTCATCACGTTTGTGGAATAATATGCAGCACCGCAATTGTGTACAGTCCGCGCATTGCGGCACAGGCGCAGGAAACCACAGAACCTGCTGTGATACGAGCGTATCGCAGCAGGTTCTCTTTTTTCCCCGTTTGACAGGGAGATCTCTGATTTCATGCAACAGGATAGAACATTCTGTCTCCGAACCGGAAGGCCGCGACCGCGTTCACATCAATGAAGCCGCACCAGTCCTCCGGGCTGTCAAACGAAATGCTGCCTGTCACATTTTCACTGCCGATCACATCATGGGTCGGAACTGCAAATTCGCCCCATGTCACAGCGGGCGCACCGGATACCTGATGCGATCCTGCAAAGTCACCGTGGTTGATCCGCTGTGTTTCGCCGTTTTTCCATGTGATCTCCAGACGCCACCAGTCGTCGTGCTTTGCCTGATAGCCGGTCATGTAAAGTTCAAACGGGGACAGCGTCAGTTCTTTGCCGTCCTCAGAGCGCATCTGTACGACATCCAAATTCTGCCGGAGATTGACCGGAATCGAAATATCTGAAAGCAGGTCACCGTTGACATACTGCTGACCGTTTGCATCAACGACATCAAGGAAGCACTCCAATACTGCATCTGCAAGCGCCTCATCGGAAGCATCCTCCGGCAGGGTGAAGTACATCTTGATCCAGCGCTGATCTGCCGCTTTCATGATTTCGTAAGCCTCGTTCGTGCCGTCGTCCGAGAAGACATTTTCAGACGGTCTGCCTGTCGCAATGTCTGATCGATATTCCTCTCCGCCAATCAGAAACCGATTCCGCATGGCATGATTCTGTTCTTCGTCGAACTCCGACCAGTCAAACGTCTGCGATTTGTCAACCGGTTCCAGCGTCAGCAGCAGCATGGCCTGTTTGCCGTCGCTCAGGACATTTTCCACGGTGACAGACACCCTGCCGTTGTCGTAAGTCACAGGCTCCGGTGCAGCGAGCTCTGCCATGCGCGCTTCACCGAGCGTGCCGAACCCGAACTGCACCATTTCCCGGTTATAGCGCATATACGCGCCGACACCGACCGTCAGGCAGACCGCTGCGGCCGCCGCTGCGATCAGCGCAGGCATCAGCCGCTTTTTGTGCTGCCGGATCGCAGGCTGTTCCGATTCCGCAAGATACCGCGCATCCAGACCGCTCATCCATTCCAGCATATCCGTGCTTTTCATTCTGCATCCTCCTTTTCAAGATACGTTTTCAGTTTTCTGCGCGTGCGCGTCAGGGACACACGCACCTTGCTCTCCGACATACGGTACATCTCCGCGATCTCCCTTGTGCTGTTCACATACCAGTAACGCCGCACAAAGATCTTGCGGGCATCCGGTTTCAGGGTATCGAGGAACCGTTCCAGCCGCCGGAGAAAACTGCGTTCATCGTAAGCCGCTTCGACTGTTTCCGCGGCGGGGATACAGTCGGCAAGCTCATCGAGGACTGCGGGGACCGTACCGCCGCCCCGCCGCAGACGGCTGTTTTCCTTCCGCCGGTTGAGTGCCAGATTCCGCGTGATGACATGCAGATATGCAGCAAGACTGTCCGGCTGCTGCGGCGGGATCGTGCTCCATGCTTTCATCAGCGCATCACTGAAGCATTCTTCCGCATCTTCGTCCGAGCCGAGAATGCGTACCGCGAGCCGTCTGCATTCCCTGCCGTATTTCTGCTCCGTTTCCGCAATCGCGCGCTCGCATCTTGCTGCAAATAATCGCAGAATCTCGCTGTCATGCACCGGAAACCGCCTCCTTTCATCGTCCTCTGTCTCTTATGACAACATTTGAATGCGGATTGTTACACTTTTACTGAATTATAGTGATTATTACAGAACTAGCCGCCGGTGCGTATCAAACACACCGGCGGCTGTTGATTCACAATCTTATTTTGCCAAATCTTCAAAGCTAATCTTCTTTGCAATGTATTGCAGAATCTTGGCTGCGTCCTGACTGTCAACATTGCCGTCATGCGTGACGTCTGCAAACGTCTTTCCCAGATCGGTTATGACCGCTTCTTTGTCCTCATTTGCGAATCTTGCGATAAGGACAGCATCGGCTACGTCAACAGAGCCATCGCAGTTTGCATCACCCATGAGCCTAGCAGAAGCTTTTCCAAGGCGTATTCTTTCAATATTAAGAATATTCTCGTTGTCATTACTTTCCAACTGTCTTGTTGCAAAATAATAAGATTTGTAGATGTTTTCTTCGCCATAGGCGTTGAGATTAACAGAAACTTCCAGTACATCTGCTTTTTCTAACCCAGTCTCAATTAATACTTCACTTCCCCGGTGATTCAATTCGGTTGAGAGAATATATATACTGCCCAGAGCTTTTTCAGGCACACCGAGTACTTCAGCTGTTCTATCCCTGGAAATCTGTTCAATGTCAACCATTCTTCCATCTGCATCCTCTACTGTCACCGTTTCCCACAATGTGGGGATTACTTTATCGTACTCGTTCAATAAAATATAGTAACTGATGCATCCGTTCTCGCAATAAAGTGGTGGGTTCGCAGCGATTTTTTCGATTTTTTCGGCAATGCCCTTGCAATCTGTCAACGTTTCAAGTTCTTCAAGACTCATTTGCATAAGTTCATCTAACGTGTAGTCTTTGGATTCATTTGCCCAGGCAGGCATCCCGTGGAGCATGCAGAATACAAGGGCAGTACTCGCAAACAATGCGAAAAAACTGTTCATTTTTTTCATAATGATTCCTCCTGTTCCAAAATGGTGATATAATCGGGTTCGTTTGCGGCTGCTTCTGCAAAAGCAGCCGGGTCAATCGTTTCAACCGCCTCACCGCGCGCGCTGAAAAGCATCTCATCGAATTCATCCGGCAGCGTGATTTCATAGTAAACAGTTTTCGGATTGGACGGTGATTCAAAGTACGGAAGGCACAGGAATTTCGCTTCAATCCAAAAACCGTCGTATTCGATTGATAACAGGACGGCATCCTGACACGGGATCGGCATTGTAAATTTCAGGTATTTTTCATTTTTAACCGTTTCCGTTTTCAGTTCGGTCTGATTTGAACCGCCAGGTATGTCTGTTCCGGGAGCCGGCGAACCTCCGCTATGATTATACGGTATATTACTCGTTTGCCCCTTTTTTAATGAAATTGATATACGTTTGACATTCGGCTCACTGACCGTTGTAACTGTTTGCAATGCTTCTGTGATTTCAGAAGTCTTGATCGCGGTCTGGGATGCATCGGTGAAGGATTCCGTCTGAACGGTTCCTGTTTGCTCCTGCAATGCAGTTGTTTCGGGCACCGCAGTTTCTATCGGCGGTGCATCTGTTTTCGCGTGTTCCGTCACCGCAGTCGTATAAACAGTGATCGCCGCAGTGGTCTGGGTGAGGACGGTTTTGGCTTCTGTTGTCCATGCCTTTGCGGAGACGGCCGCCGTGCCGGTCGTGACGATCGGTTCTGTCGGAACCGTCACAGGCGCAGTCGATTCCGTAACAACGGCAGGCGGCTCCGTGACCTCCGGCGTATGCATCCTGAGCTTCGGATAGACTGCTGCCGCAATTAGCAGAACAATGCAGGCAGCAATCGCAGAAACCTGATACCAGTGGATAGATTTGCTGTGCGGATTTGCAGCAGATGCGATGTATTCATCTGAAATGTCAGCGAGCAGCTCAGAAAATGCAGTTGGATTCACAGCAATCCCTCCTTTCCCAGATGCTTTTTCAGGCGCTTCCGTAAACGGGAAAGTGTCATGGTAACATGGCTTTCTGACATATGAAA
>JAFWUX010000164.1 GCA_017523995.1 Oscillospiraceae bacterium
CACGCTTTGTGAATCAGCCCCAGCTCCTTCTTTTTCATGACCGATGTGATGAACACTGCGGATTTGCCTGCGCCCACAACATGAGCGGCAAGTGTGTTGCCGCCGTAAACCGCACGCGCAATGCAATCCCGCTGATGTGGACGAAGCTCAAAGTCATTCGCCATGCCGTTGAATGTCAGGCGGCTTCCGTCATAATGCCGACCGACCAATGCATTGAATCTGTCATTGTAGATCTTCTCGTATTTAGCCTTTCGTTCCGGATCAGCAAAAATCCATTCCTTAAACCTGGCTTCGATCTGTTTTGCCTTTTCCTGTGCAAGTCTGGTTTTCTCCGGGTCAACCCGCGTGACCGTTTTGCTCGGATCTTTGGGTGAGGGGATGGTTTTGTTCACGACAATGCGCGTCTGGTTCAGCATCTTCTCCGCGATCTCATACATGGTCAGCGAATCAGTACCGAAGGTCGTTCCCTCGTTCACATTGAGATCTTTGCGTGAGCCCGCTTTCATGATTGCAAACTCGCCGGTTTCAGGAATATATGTCACCTCGCTGCGGATGTCCCATGAATCACGACCGGAGAGCATGTGCAGGAAACTGGTATAATCTTCTGCATCAATCCATGAGCAGCCCATACGTACCGTGATCTCCTCTGCGTGAATGAGCTCCGGCATGACAGCGTTCAGTGCTTCCACATTGGAGAGGTACAGCGGATTTGTTTTCGCTTTTTCCTCGGCAAATGCCAGCTTTCTCCGGACATTGCCCGAAAGATACTCGGAACGATCGGTCACAGCAGAGAACGGCACGCCGGGGATACTCTTTTCCGGATCGAGGAACACCATTCCGGCTGTCAGCAGATCACGCTGAATCTTCTCCATCAGCTGTCCCGGTTCCATATCCGGCTCGATATTTTGAAGCAGCGTCGCCATATACGGAATGTCCGGCTTGCCGCGCCGGTCGAGCGATACCTGATACGCCTCATCCAGTGTTTCCACTGCCTTGATTTCTGCCACCGGACTGACTGTGCGTCGGAAGAAAATGTCTGCCTTTTCATAGGCTTCTGTCTTTGCATTGTAGTTTTCGAGCGATTGCAGGATCGGGTAATCCGCATCTTTTCCGAACCGTTTTTTGTTTTCTGCTGAGCTGAGCGCACCATTTTCCTTGATATAAGCATCATACAGCGCATTCAGCTTTTCACGCAGCGGTGTCAGAGCTTCGTCCACGATGTTTGTTTTCTGCTTGTCGAGAAGCTGACGGGTGATCGTCCGGATTTCAATGAGCTGCCGCAGACGGTTCAGTTCCGCAGTATTGCCCTTGATTTCATCCATGTGATCGCCCTGCCGGTAGTATACTTTGCTATCCTTTTCATGGAAGGAATAATCCTTGCCCCACGGCACAATCTGCTCCTGCCGTGCCCTTGCCGCCGTATTCCGCTTTGTGATCGTGATTTTGGCATTCAGGCTCTGGATTGCTTCCTGAAGCAGCTCTTTCAGCGTAGTCTCCGGTTTCGGATCACAGGTCAGACGGTCGAAATATCCTGTTTTCCGCATGGTGCCGAGAATCATGTTCGGGTTCTGAACGAAATAGCTGTTGATTCGCAGGCCGTCTTCTGTCTCAGCGGTATAACACCAGTCCGGCTTTGCTTCATGTGCTGGGAGCGGAGATTCTCTCTTTTTCAGGAAGATGATGTCCGCAGTCACGCCGGTACCAGCTTCTGCAAAGGTCGTATTCGGCAGACGAATCGCACCAACCAGCTCAGCCTGTGTCGCCAGATACTCGCGCACCTTTGATGTTTTCTTGTCCATCGTACCCGAAGATGTAATGAATGCAACAACGCCGCCCGGCGCAACCTTGTCCAATGCCTTTCTAAAGAAAGCATCGTGGATAAGCCAGTCCTGTGCGTAATCCGGATCGTTCATTTTGTAGTCACCGAACGGCACATTGCCGATTGCAAGATCAAAGCTGCCGTCCGGCAGTCCGGAATGCTCAAAGCCGCAGTTCATGATCTTCACATTGTCACGGTCATTGTGCAGACGGGACGCGATTTCTGCTGTAATGCTGTCGATCTCCACGCCGACCACGCCGCCGTTCCCGATGCTGTGCGGCATCCGGGAGATGAAGTTGCCCGTACCGCATGACGGTTCCAGAATGCGGGAATCGCGGTCAAGCCCCATGCTTTGCACTGCCGCCCACATCGCATCCACCACAATCTGCGGAGTATAGTGCGCGTCCGTCACGCTTGCACGGATCGCCTTGTACTCGTCATCGGTCAGATATCGGTGAAGCTGCTGTCTGTCATAATCGTATCTGTCTTTCGTTTCATCAAAAACATCTGCCAGTCCGCCCCAGCCGGAATACCGGCGCAGTGTCATATCCGAGACTTCCTTGCTGTGGTCATTGCTCCGCTGTTTGTGGTAAAGCGGCTGATTGTTCTCCTCGCACTGCCG
The DNA here is from genome assembly GCA_017523995.1 of Oscillospiraceae bacterium. The sequence goes on from JAFWUX010000164.1 coordinate 2,442, forward strand.
CAGACGGCGTAGTTCTCTCAGCGCGGATATATTGTCATGAAGTTTTCCGCGGGGATCGGCGGCATAGACGATTTCCGGCAGATGTTCCGGAACAGGCGGGAGCTCCGACTGCCCGTGAATCTGGATGTATGCCTGTCGCCGCGACACGTTTTCGATCTTATCGCCGCGGTAGTCCATTGTGCGCTCATAGCCCTCCAGCTCGCGCTGCAATGCTTCCGGGCTGGCGTTGTTCGGGTACAGCATAAACAGCTGCAAATCCTTGCCGTCCGCGAAACGCTCATAGATCGTTGCTCTCCCGCGACCATCGTTCTGGACATTCAGCTCGCCGAGATTATGTTTCTCAGAAAATGCGTTCAGTACCGCACGGTACTGCGCCGACGGATCGGTGATTTCGGGCTGTTCGGGTTCCGGTTCAGGCTCGTTTTCCTGTTCCACAGAGATGTCTCGGCTTTCTTTGTCCGTATACCGGACAAGCTGCCGCCCGACATCACGGGCATTTTTGAGATTTTGCAGGAAGGTCTGTTCCAGTTCAGCGCGCAGCCTTTCATCCACATTGCCCGTTTCGTCAATACAGCACTCATACAAGGTTCCATAAGGCGGC
>JAFWUX010000165.1 GCA_017523995.1 Oscillospiraceae bacterium
ATGGGTGTGGATCATGACAGGCATCGGCGGCGCGATTCTGTTGCTTTCTGCGATACTGATCTTCCGTAGAAAGCGAGGCGCATCATGAAGCTGATTCGGCTCTGGCGGCAGTATGACAGCTTCAAAGCGGCGGTTCTGCTTTTTACATTGGCAGCCATTCTGATCGGATACTGCATTCATGCTGCCGCGGGATATGCGTCCATTCTGCGGACGCCGACCGAATACATCTGCACCTTGCCGGAAGATTCTGACACGCTTCTGCTGCGGCTTGCACAGACTGATTCTGTAAAGGGATACAGCCGGCAGAAAAAGGCATCTTTGATGCAGGAAAACAACGTAATGACTGTCACTTTGCTGTCAGCGGCGTATCTCTCCGACTGTTACGGGATCACGGAGCAGGGGCGCGTGATCTTCGCAAATGATGCTGCATTCTCTGCATTCTGCGGCGATACAGAACAAGGCGCAGTACAGATGCGCGGCACGCTGGACGGCAATCCGTTTTCCGCCGCGATCATCCGCACCGATGCGCTGCCGGACAGTCAGCCTTTGGCAGTCACGGCGGTTAGTATGGCAGAGCTGCATGAATCATCCGAGCTGCGCATCTGCATGACGGAGCCGGATTCCTCGGCGCTTGAGCAGCTCGGGCTGCATATCGTCAATCCGGAGGTGCAGCTTGCCGCGGAATATGACAAGGAGTTCGTGTTGCTGCGCATCCGGTTCGGGGCGCTCGCAGCTTTGCTGTCCTGCATCGCGGCTGTAGCGTTCCTGCAAATTTACCGGAATCATACTCAATCATAGAAAACAGAAATCCACATCTCGTACTGAGGTGTGGATTATTTGTGGAGATAAGAGCAGTAGAGATATTGCGTTTATGCCAACAAAATGCTATAATGAATAAGGCAACACATAATGATTTCGTAGCACAAAAGTAAAGGCAATGATTGATATTCGAAAGAGGTAGGAAGAAAATGAGTTTCGTTTATGCCGAAAAGTATTTCATAGATGAAGATAGAACAGAACCAAGAGTCAATATATACAGCGATACAAAAACTACCCTTATCGGTGCAGTATTAGCGAATTGGAGTGAGAAGGAAAGAACAACAATAGAAAAATACGGGTTTATAAAGAGTGTAAATATCGGACCGACATGCTGCATTTCTTTTGCGGGTAATAATACAATGTATGCGCAAAGGCTGCTTAAATGGATATTTGAAAAAAGATTTGTCAGTGATGACGAACTGATTGAGAAAGCATTTCAATTACATAGAGAGGCTTGCAAGGATGATATTGAATTTATAATTTGCTCTGCTGATTCCGGTCGGCCGATTATTACATGCATCAAGAATGGGGTCATAAATAATGATGTTTCATCTGCATGGATCGGATCGCCGGATGCTTTTCATAAAATGCAGGAACTGAGAAAAGACCTAGTTACGGATATCAGCTTGTTTAGCAAAGCGCTGGAAGAATGTGGAGATGATAGTGTAGGCGGATTCGTCATCAGAAGCACTTATGACGGAAAAGAATTTTTCTACCCTGAGCGGCTGGAATCAAGTGTTGAAAGAAAACAACTGGTCAGACTCGGCGAAAACATCACACTGTTTGATCCGGCTGAAGAAGGGGGATATACGATTCACTTTAGAGAATCTAAACAGAATGTAATCATAGATTTTTTACAGAGCGATCATTCTGTAATATACTCAGCAAGCCTTCGATATAAAAGTGAGCAAGACAACCTATACAAAGAGCATTTGATGCTGCCAATGTTGTTTTGTACATCAACGAATATCTGTATATAATTAGCTATTAAATTGGCGCATACCCTATTCAATAATCTTTCGGCTGCACCTTTGGGTGCAGCTTTTTCAATTCTGTATACTATGCGATTGATATTGCCTGGATACTTGTGCAGTCCTACAAACTTATCCCGTAAAGTGGAAAAATCGCCCGATTTCTGTGATACCTCATGAGGGAATCTGAAAGAGAATGCAGAAATCTGCTTCATTGTAACAATTCACAGCAAACTGCAATGAACAATAATCGGTAATTGTGCCTCTTTACAAACTTATCCTCTAAAGCGAAAAAATCAGCCGTTTTGTGAGGATATCTGTGAGAGGACAACACGATTCCTGCAAATCAGCATACCTCAGCGCAATGCACAGAATGGTGCGCAACATTTTGTGCAGCCATACAAAGCTCCGCGAACAGACTATTATTTTTGTCCGGTTTTGTAGGGCTATGTGAGGGGCAGTTCTCTCAAATCATATTTAATGAGGAGGAACACAAAATGAAAAGAAAGCAATCCGAAATCATCGACCGTATCCTCGATCTGCTGACGGAGCTGACCGATGATGCACCTGCCGAAAAGCAGGCAGAAACCAAACCAATGGAAATGCTCACGATCAAGGAATGCACCGAAGCGGTCAAGGGCATTTCCGAGCACACCATCCGCAAACTGGTTACGCAGGACGCATCCGCTACATCCGCACCGGCGAGGGAGAGCGCGGCAAAATCCTCGTCTGCAAGCAGTCTCTGCTCGATTATCTGGGCGGTGCTTCAAGTGCATCAAATAAATGAGTGTTGTATTTTGTATCGGCAGAAATCTGTCAATGAAATCCGGGGGTATGCAATCTGCTGTAAAATACGCAGATCCGGGGTAACCGTATACTTTGGATTTTGACGGAATAGCAAGCCACAGAAAGTATCGTATACTTTCGGATATTTCGGTTTTCGCAGGCTGTACCCTTGCAAAAATCCGGTATAGGGAACCCCAACCCTAAACCAATCTCCCTCCAAATATAAGTCGCCGAAACGCCAACATGAAAACAGAACGGAGGAAAAATGTATGAGAAAGCACAAGCAAGTGAAACGCAAGGAGGTCGTATTTGACCTGAACGAATGGGCGGAGGTGGAACGCCGCGCTGCTGCCGCAAATCTGAAAATCGGAACCTACATCAAGAAGATCGCCGTCAACGGAAAGTTGACTTATTATGATATGCAGAATGCAGCCCCGCTGGTCAACGCGATGCGCACGATTTCCAATAATATCAACCAGATCGCACGCAAGGCGAACGAAACGCACAGCATATATGCAGAGGATATTGAGATTCTGAAAAAAGAGCTCAGTCAAGTCTGCCGTATGTTAAATCAATTCCTGTCCGAGCTGCCGTCAACAAAATGCTGAGATGGGTGACAAAATCGAGCTAGACAGGCATTGACTTTAAATCGTGAAAGTGCTATAATGATAGTGATATATTCGCTGTCGGAATGGAGGAATTATGTTTAAGACAGTGAACACCGTCACAATCAGAAAGGTGGCGGTCAAATGAATATTCAGGAAAGAAGAAACAAAGACGGGGAGATCACTTCCTATCGCATCAGGGTGTTCGATCATCGGGATACGCAGACTTACAGGCAGGTGTTTCGGACGCTTTCAATCAAGTATGATTCGACAAAATCCGAAGCGTGGAACCGGAAGAACGCTGAAAAGCAGGGCACGATCTTTGAAAAGCAGATCGAGGAGCATACGATCAGTAATTCGCACATCACCTTTGACAGCTACTGCGAATACGCAATCGGCATGAAGGAGCAGGCAGGACTCTCTCCCTCGACAATCTACAGCTACACCGGCTGTCGAAAGCGTGTTGCTCCCTACATCGGGCATATCCAGCACAAACAGCTTACCCCTGCGGCAATCAATAAGGCGTACTCGGATATGCTCAGTACAGGCGTATCAAAGGCTACCGTCTATCAGTATCATTTGTTTATACATTCGATGCCTGCAATGGCATTCAAGGAGAATCTGATTCCGCGAAACTACGCAAGTGCAGCGATGCCGCCGAAGCGTGATGCGAAAGAAGTGCAGGCACTCAGCGAGGACGAAATCAACGCATTTTTCAACGCTTTGTACGCTGACAAGAAGCACTATATGTATCAGGTGCTGTTCAGTCTGATGCTTGCAACCGGATGCCGGATCGGTGAGATTTGTGCATTGACATGGGATAACATCGACTTTGAGAGCAATCGTATCCACATCTGCCGGCACTTTGTGATTAGCAATTCCGGTTCCCATATCCAGGACGGCTGCAAGACCAACGCAGGTGACCGCTGGCTCACAATGGACACAAGTATCATGGATATGCTCAGAGAGTACAGAGCTTACTATGATGAAACGGCTGAGAAGTATGGCAGTAAATGGAATTATGAAGATAATGCAGTTTTCTTTGCGGTAAAGAAATACGGTTCATTCCTGAATCCTGCGACAGCGAGAAGCTGGCTGAACAGATTTACTGAGAAGAACGGACTGCCGAGAGTTCATCCGCATATGTTCCGTCATACATCCGTGAGCTTGCAATTACAGGCAGGTATCAGCATTGCGGATGCTGCCAAACGAGCAGGTCATGCACGTCCTGATGTAACACTGAGGATCTATTCTCATACGCTCAAGAAGAACGATCTGTACTGCTGTGAAGCAGTTACGAAAGCATCGTATTTTCGACATAAGGGTTGAATTTTAAGCGTTTATATGCTATAAGCGGGCAGTGCCCGCCTCCGTTTTATCTCCCATGCAGCGAAGCAGAAACTTTTTCGTACTTCTCCCATTGAAATTCCCCGCATAATATGCTATAATAAGAATGAAATTTGCCGAATCAGGGGAGCAACCCCGCATCAGCCGCATCACCGATAAAAGGAGTTTTTCAGATGATCGCAACCGTTACCATGAATCCCGCAGTGGATTACACCGTTCTGCTGGAAGAACCGCTTGTCCGGAACAGCGTCAACCGCACCTCGCACGAGCGCATTACCGCGGGCGGCAAGGGCGTCAATGTCTCGCTGATCCTGCAGCAGCTGCAGATCCCCACGACCGTCTACGGCTACCTTTCCGGCACGACCGGCACCATGATCGCGGAGCAGCTGCAGCGCACGCAGATCCCGACGGACTGGATCGTGCTGCCGAACCAGATGAACCGCATCAACCTGAAGGTCAAGGATCACGACACCGTCACGGAGCTGAACGGCAGAGGCGTCGCGGTCTCTCCGGCAGACGCCGAGCTGCTTCTGAACAAGCTGCGCAAATACGGCGACGGCGATTACATCGTGCTGGCTGGCTCTGTTCCCGCTGGCGCACCCGCGACCTTCTATGCGGATATCATGCACGCGCTGGCCGATACCGGTGTGCGCTTTGCCGTCGATGCGGAGGGCGAGGCGCTCCGCGCGGCACTTGCGGAGCATCCGTTCGTCGTCAAGCCGAATCTCCGGGAGCTCTGCTCCGTGTTCGGCATTGACGAGATCGTAACATGGTGGGACGCGCTGCCCTACGGCAGACAGATGATCGAAATGGGCGCGCAGAACGTGCTGCTCTCCCTCGGGGCGGACGGCGCCCTGCTGTTCAATGACGAGAACCGTGTCTGGCATCTTTCCGCGCCGCACGGCGAGGTCAAGAATGCGGTCGGCTCCGGCGACTCGATGCTCGGCGGATTTCTGGCGGGCTGCGCGGCCGGCCGGGAACTCACGGAGGCACTGCGCATGGGTATTGCGGCGGGCTCCGCGACTGCGTTCAGCGAGTGGATCGCGACGCGCTCCCGCATGGAGAATCTGCTGAAAGGACTGCCCTGCCCGACAGAGCTTCTGTGACCGCGGCTGTCATTGTCTGCGCGCTGCTTTTTCCGGCGATGCGGCTGTATTTTCTGCTGACGGGCGGATAACTGCACAGGGGGGATTATGCGCACACTTTATGTCTCCGATCTGGACGGCACACTGCTGCAGAGCAATGAACGGACTTCCGGTTATACAAATAACATCATCAACCGGCTGACGGCACAGGGGATGCTGTTTTCTTATGCGACCGCAAGATCACACCATACCGCAAGAAAGGTCACCGCGGGCATGACGGCGGACATTCCGCTGATTGTCTATAACGGTGCCTTTGTCATAGACAATGTGACCGGAGAACGGCTGCTCGAAACCTATTTTGATGCTTCTGCGGATGCTTTGCTGGATGATCTGTTTGCACATAACGTGTATCCGATCGTGTATGCGATCATCGGCGGACAGGAAAAGTTTTCGTTTGTGCCGGAACTATGCACACGGGGAATGCGGCTTTTTCTGGACAGCCGGAAAGGGGATATCCGCATGAATGTGCTGCATCATGCCGATGCGCTGCATACCGGAAATCAATTCTATATCACCTGCATTGACGAGCCCGAAAAGCTCAGGCCGCTGTACGAAAAATACCGCGGCGCTTATCACTGCGTTTTTTCGCGGGATATCTATTCCGGGGAGCAGTGGCTTGAGATCATGCCGCAGGCCGCAACCAAGGCCAATGCGATCCGGCAGCTCAAATCGCTGCTGCACTGCGAACGGCTGGTCGTGTTCGGGGACGGCAAAAATGACATTGATATGTTTCAGCTTGCAGACGAAAGCTATGCGGTGCAGAACGCTGACGACGAACTGAAACAGCTTGCGACTGCCGTCATCCCGTCCAACGATGCGGACGGCGTTGCACACTGGCTGGAACAGCATGTTCCGGGAGCGATCAAATAAAAAACGCATTCCGGTCGGTGCTGACCGCAGCGGTACTGCTTGCCGGACTGCTCCGAAAGAAGGTGTGTCAGGATGTTTATCGGAATTTTTGCAGTGATTCTGGTCTCCGGCATTCTGCTGCTGAAACGCAAAAAGCGCGCAGATCTTGCTAAAGGTGATCAGTCTCAGGTCGGATACGGCATGGCCGGGGGGCTTTTTGCCGGGGTGATGATTGTCGGCGGTCTGCTGGCCTTTTTCATGCAGCTCATGACATATCATTATTATCTGTTCTTCACGGAGAGTCGGAAGCAGACTGTCGCTGCCGAAATGGGAATGCTCGATAGTGCCGACGTCCGCTATACGAAGTTTTCGTCAGCCTTCGGCGGGCCGGACGGCACAAACCGCAGCCTGACGCTCAGGTGCAGGACTGCGCCGATGACCGTGCTTGAAACCTGCTGCCGCGGGGATCTGAAAACCTTTACCGCAGACGGCATCGTCTATGATGCTGCCGCCCTGACCGGTCAGGACGGCATTTTGCATTATGACGCGCCGCTGCCGGATGAAGAAGAACGTGACGAATATGTACGCGGAACGGTGCAGGATTTCATCGGCAGGGACGGCTGCACCGGCTTTTTTGAGTACAAGTATAACGGGCGTCGCTATTGGATCATCTGCTATGAGGACGGAAGTGAATGGTACCGCATGAAGATACGGGCATAAAGCGCGGACAGAGGGAATCACCCGCGAGGATTCCGCGCGCACTTTCGGCTTTCCGCTTGACAAATCCTTATTTTTGCTTTATAATAGAGGGGCATATTATGGAAAGGCGGTTTTTCGCATGAAAAATACGGACAAGCAAATGGATCAGCTCGTCGCGCTCTGTCAGGGCCGCGGCTTTGTGTACGCAGGCTCCGAGATCTACGGCGGCCTTGCAAACACATGGGATTACGGTCCCCTCGGCGTGGAGCTGAAAAACAATATCAAAAAGGCATGGTGGCATTTCTTTGTGCAGGCCAATCCGCACAATGTCGGTCTGGACAGCGCGATCCTCATGAACCCGCAGACATGGGTGGCATCCGGTCACCTCGGCGGCTTCTCCGATCCGCTCATGGACTGCCGCGAGTGCAAGACCCGTCACCGCGCAGATAACCTGATCGAGGACTTCGACGGCACGAACGTCGCAGGCTGGACGAACCAGCAGATGACCGACTACATCAAGGAAAAGGGCATCGTCTGCCCGAACTGCGGCAAGGCAAACTTCACCGATATCCGCCAGTTCAACCTGATGTTCAAGACCTTCCAGGGCGTCACCGAGGACAGCAAATCCGAGCTGTATCTCCGTCCGGAGACTGCGCAGGGCATCTTCGTCAACTTCGCGAACATCCAGCGCACGACCCGCCGCAAGATCCCGTTCGGCGTCGGCCAGATCGGCAAGTCCTTCCGCAATGAGATCACGCCCGGCAACTTCATCTTCCGCGTCCGCGAGTTCGAGCAGATGGAGCTTGAGTTCTTCTGCAAGCCCGGCACCGACCTCGAATGGTTCCAGTACTGGCGCGGCTACTGCAAGGACTTCCTGCTCCGCATCGGCCTGAAGGAGGAGAATCTCCGCCTGCGCGACCACTCCGCAGAGGAGCTCTGCTTCTATTCCAAGGCGACCACGGACTTTGAGTATCTGTTCCCGTTCGGCTGGGGCGAGCTCTGGGGCGTCGCAGACAGAACCGACTACGACCTGACCCAGCACAGCAATACCTCCGGCAAGACGCTCGATTATTTCGATCCGGAGACCAACGAGCGCTATATCCCGTATGTCATTGAGCCGTCCCTCGGCGTTGAGAGACTGTTCCTGTCGATCCTGACAGAGGCGTATGATACGGAAGTGCTCGGCACGGATGACAAGGGCAAGGAGGATGTGCGTACCGTTATGCACTTCCACCCGATGCTCGCGCCGTTCAAGTGCGCGGTGCTGCCGCTTTCCAAGAAGCTCTCCGAGAAGGCGCGCGAGGTCTACGATATGCTTTCGGAGCATTTCATGGTTGATTTCGACGACACCGGCTCGATCGGCAAGCGTTATCGCCGTGAGGACGAGATCGGTACGCCGTTCTGCGTGACCTACGATTTCGATACGGACGAGAAGGATCAGTGCGTGACCGTCCGCGACCGCGACACCATGGAGCAGGTTCGCATCCCGATCACGGAGCTGGTTTCCTA
>JAFWUX010000166.1 GCA_017523995.1 Oscillospiraceae bacterium
GCGGACTATGATGACTGCTGCGATGTGGCAAAGCAGGAGCTTGCAGACAAAGCACGTCCTGAACTGAGCGGAACTGTCGATAATATGGAGCAGTATGACATTATTTTCCTAGGCTACCCGATATGGTGGGGCGATATGCCGATGGCAGTCTATACCTTCATGGACAGCTATGACTTTTCCGACAAGGTGGTTATCCCGTTCAACACCCACGAAGGCAGCGGTGAATCGGGAACATACTCAGCGATCGGAAGCTATCTGCCGAACGCACAGGTGCTTGACGGTATGGCTATCCAGGGACAGACAGCGCAGGAGTTCAGTTCCGATACACAGCAGTCTGTCCGAGACTGGCTTGACGGTTTGGGATTCTGATATGAAAATGAAGATAAAAACAGCCGCTGACATTCTGATGACAGCGGCTTTGCCCGTACTCATGTGCAAGAAAAATGGAAAATTGAGGATTCAAGATAAGCTGCATATCGCTGTGAATTTTACATTTTTTGTCTGTTTTACAAGCTAAATCGTCATGCCGGTACAGCAGAGCGTGCAGGATAGCAATGTGGCTGTGATTTTGCGCAGAATTGATTTGTGTTTCATAATATCCCTCCCCAAGCATTGATCAATCTCTTTGCATTCCCCCTGAAAGTTGTACGGTGCTTTTTTCTTCATTATAGCATAGGGAGATCAGAACACAATAGGGAATGAATTTATCACACAAAAAAGAGGCGTAAACCGCTAACATATCAGAGTAACAGGCTCACCTCGCGGTGAGCCTGATGCTTTACTATGGGACGTTGATTATTTGACGCATACGAAAACTGCACACGAAATCGCACACGCCTCGGAAACAGCATGTCAGAAAGTACGAATCTACGATGCTTTTGCATTGCGCTAGAGAGTTTTCGAATCATTCTCTTTTCCGAATACGGAAATTATTTTCAATTATCAGAAAATAAAAGCATGGTAAATCAGAATAATATGGAAAGCGAAATGCCCGGCAGTGCCGGGCATTCACTATATCACTTCAATTCTTGTTAAAAGACGAGATATTTCTCTGACGAATCATTTTGTAAGCCCCTACCACTCCAAGCCATCTTTACAACAAAAATGAGCCGAGGCACCAACCTCGGCTCAAAAGTATTACGATGTAACGCGAACCTTACATATCCAGATCGTTTCATTTGGCTGTTTCAATAATGCTCATACAGAAGCATCTCCCGCCGCCGGAAGGCTGTCAAGCGGGAATCGGTCAGCAGGTATCTTCTTTGCAATGAACATCAGAATGGCGGAAAGATCTTCAGAATCCAACTCGCCCTTGATGACATTTGCCTGCACTTTGCCCTGATCGGTCATGACGGCCTCTGAATCCTGGTTCAGATATCGCGCAAGCAGCACCGCATCGGAGACATCCGTTCTGCCGTCGCAGTTTATATCGCCGGTGATCGCCTCTGCACTCGGCTGCAGAACAGCATCCGCTTCCGGAAGATTTTCGATCTCGATATTGTTCATTGTGACCTTTGCTTTCCCGAAGCTCTGCCAATTTTCGATAAAGAACGATACTTCACCGACCGGACCGCTCATTTCAAGACCTGCATCTTCCCATGCCTTGAAATGCTTGTCAACGTTGAGGCAGTTGTCGAGGTTATAGTGTATCTTCACGGAGTCGGAAATCGGATAGTCGTTCTTTGCAGGATTATCCTGGTCAATGACGATGCTCCAGTACTGATAACGTGTTTCCGGCGCATCGGCAGGGCTGACGTCAATGCAGTAGATATCGTATGTCCGGCCGCCGACCTTGACCTGTCCGAGCGATTCTGCATTCGGAAGCGGGACATATTGACTGTAGCCGTCTACGATATAGTATTCCGTTTCGGGCTGACCGGATGCACTGTTCCCGATCCGGCCGCGGACGCCGTAACAGGAAATACCAGCCTGCGAAAGCTCCATTATATATTTGCAGCAAATGCTGCCGAGCTCCTGATAGGTTTTTCCTGCCGTCTGAAACACATACCCCTTGCTGACTGTGCAGTTCCGGACATCGTTCCATTCGGCAGAGAAAGCACCGCCCTCTGTTTCAGCGTCGTCAAAGGAAACCGCGCCGACACGGTCATAATTCAGAACCTCGTAATCATAGGTGCCGTCTGCCGTCCGGCCGCTGATGCGCTTCACAGACGTTCCGTTCTGCGGCAGTGCAGCTGCAGCAGGCTGCGGATCATCGCTGAAACTGAGCTGATTCTTTGTGATTTTCGCCTCGCCGGAAGAATGATGCCCCTCGACAAAGAACGATGCTTCATAGAGCTTGCCGCTCATATCCAGACCGGCTTTTTCCCATGCTTTGAAATGTTCGTCAATACTGATGCGGAGATCGAACGATCTGGTCGTATCCACCTTGGTGACGCTGTTGCCGCCGACGCTCCAGTACTGACAGTAATCCTGCACGCCGGTAATGGTCGGAGCTTTCGCAAGGACAACACGATAGAGCGCATAGCAGCCGCCGTCAATGACAGTCGAGCCGAGCAGTTCAGTGCCTTCTGGCAGTGCCCAGTCGCAGCAGCCGTCCATGATGAAATACTCCGTGGTCGGATATTCACCCTTGCAGTCTGTAAACCAGCCGTGAATACCGAAATAGGAAGTTCCGTGCGGAGTATAGTCCAGCGCATAATCACAGCAAAGCCCCGGCAGTTCCTGATAGGTCTTGCCGGACGGTATGAAGCGTCCTTTGCTGAAAACGGTATACTCGGTGTCGTCCCATTTGCAGGAGAACACGCCGCCGTCGGTCTCTCTGCCGTCAAAACTGATCTCTCCGAGCTTTTTTTCGTTCCAGACTTCATATTTATAGCCGTCATCCGATGTCGAACCGAGAATCTGATAATCCGGCGCCGGTTCCGTGCCGATATTCAGTTCATTTTTTGTAAGCTTCGCTTTGCCGGAGCTGTTCCAGCCGTCGATATAGAACGACACATCCCTCAGTTGGCCGTTCATATTCAGACCGACCGCTCTCCACGCATCAAAATGCTTGTCAATGTCGATCTTACGACCGACAGAAACGGTCTCATTTTCCTTTACCGGATTCTGTGCCTCGCTGATGACGCTGTAATACTGATAATAATCTATTTCCGGCGGAGTGAACTCATACGAAGTCAAACAATTGCGATAGATATCGTAGGTATAATCGCCGTCCGTGATCTGTCCGAGGGACTGTGAGCCGCCGGGTCTGAATTCGTTGTAGCCGTCTACAATATAAAATTCGACCTTCCGCGGCCGACTGTTCACAGGATTGCAGTTCTCGATCCAGCCATGGATGCCGTAACTGGAAACGCCGCTTGCGGTTAAATCCATTTCATAGTCACAGTCTATGTTTCCGAAATGCCGGTATGTAGCATATTCCAGTGACTGAAGCACGTGACCCTTGCTGAAAAAGCAGTTGTGAATACCGTTCCATTCAGCAGAGAAAGCACCTCCCTCTGTTTCGGCACCGTCAAAGCTGACTTCGCCAATGTTCTGATCGTTCCAGACCTCGCAGTCATAGCTGCCGTCCGGTGATTTGCCGGTGACCCAAACCGTTTCAGATGAATCTGCGGCCCGCACGCTGCCCGGTACTGTTGTGAATGCGAGCATTGCTGCACTCATGAGGCCCCAAAGCCTTTTGTTCATAAGTTCCCCTCCTTTGAAATAATTGATGCGTATTTAGTACATTTTCATGTACAGTTTCATTCTACTACAAACACAGCCAAAAGTCAGCGCAATTATTGCGTTGTTGTATGTATTTTTTTGCGTGGTGCCTCATAAACCTTCCATATTTGTTAAGTGCCCAAAAAGCAGCACATGGGCATCGAGCGCCTGCCCAGCGGAAAGTTTGAGACAAATGCACTGATTCTGAAGCTCACGATGATTGCTTACAATATCTTGCGAATCATAGGAACAGTGGCTTCAGCAGAGAAAGATGCTTCTTTCCGAAGATATTATCCCATGTGAAATCTTTTCCGGCAACTTTTCACCCATAGAGAATGGAATAACGAGAGAAAAAGATATCTCAGAATTCTTTCTGTGCTCACGCAGAAGGAACGGATCGTGATTGCAGTTGATGTGCTGCGGAGTACGCCTTCCCTGTTTCCGAAGCGTGAAATGTATGACACTTTCCGTACCATAATGGGTTATTTACACCGTCTCAAACGGAATACCGGAATGTTTTGCATAGACTTCCGCCGCAGAACCGGCTTTTCCGCGCAGTACAAACCCTTCGATATGTTCCCCGTCTGTAAAACGATTCTGGAATCCAACGGAACGTTCTTCAATGATTGTTACGCCAGGAGGGAAAGTCAGTGATTTCAGACTGGTACAGTCATGAAATGCACCGTGATGGATAAATGTAACGCTGTCCGGGAGCGTTACTTCACGCAGACTGGTACAACCACAGAAAGCTTTTGTACTGATATGTTCAACACCATCCGGTACCTTGATTGTCTGCAATGCAGTACAGCACAGAAACATATAAGGTCTAATGTTCGTAATACAGTCCGGAAGCCGGATCGCTTTCAGACTATAACAGGACAGGAAAATAGATTGTCCGACTGTTGTCAGGTTCTCGCTGAGCTGCACTTCGGTCAGATTCTCGCAATGTGAAAAGCAAGAGTCTCCGAGTGTTGTCACGCTGTCCGGCAGGATGACCGCTTGCAGTGCTCTACAAGCATAAAAAGCGGTATGCCCGATCTCTGTCAGCCCGTCAGGAAAAGCAACCTGTTCCAGATTGCCGCAGCCATCAAAGCAGTGGGCACAGATTTTTTTCAGCTTTTTCGGCAGTGTGACCTGTTTCAGTCGTTTACAATCATAGAATGCGAAGTCGTCGATCTCCTTCAGTGTATCGGGAAAAAGAACTTGTTCCAAACTGTCACAGCGAAGAAATGCTGAATCGCCGATGCGTTCCAGATTGCCGGAAAATTGAATCTTCCGCAAATTCCGGCAATCTCTGAATGCATTTTTACCAATTTCAGTCACACTGTCCGGCAGCCAGACACCAGTCAGTTCTTTGCATCCTGCAAACGCAGAAGCCGCAATGATCTTCACACCGTCCGGAACGCAGATCTCACCCTTCGCACTGGGTGACTGCATCAGGACATCCCCGACGATATGCAGACGGTCGCTGTTTTGCAGTTTCTCATACCACGGTGTATTGCGAAATACTGATATGTCAGTTTCAATATTTTTCGCAGGAAGCGTGATTTCCGTAAGATTTCTGCAATCTTCAAATGCATGGCTTCTGATCAATGCGACAGACTGCGGAATCGTGACAGCTTTCAGGTCAGAACACCGCTCAAAGGCGTAATATCCGATCTCGGTCACGGTGGAAGGGATTGTGATACTTTTGAAATTACAGCAGCTGAATGCATAATGGTCAATCGTTACGACCCCCTCCGGCAGGGCAGCTTTTTGAAGACCGCTAAAGTGAAATGCGCCTCTTTTGATGACTTTTACACCGTCCGGGATTCGGATTTCCTTCAGCGCCAAGCATCCCTTGAACAGACCGTCTGAGATCTCAGTCAGTTGTGCCGGCAGTACGACCGTTTCAACATGCTCGCAGTTGCTGAACGCAAATGCGCCGATGCTTGTTACCGTATCGGGAATGATGATTTCAGTGAGTGAGAGGCACCATTCAAACGCCAGTTTTCCGATCTGCATGATCTGCGCCGGGATTTGGATTCCGCTGAGTTTTTTGCAACTGCGGAATACGGAATCCTGAATGACTGTCACGCCTGCCGGGATTTTGATTTGTTTCAGGCTTTGGCATTCTTCAAAGGCGGAAGCGCCGATTTCTGTGACATGCGGCGGGAATTTGAATTCTGCTATGTGGACGCAGCCATGGAACATTCCGTCTGTAATTGAAGTGAGATGCTGCGGGAGCCGGATTTGCAGCAAAGCACGGCAATTCCGGAACAGTTCTTTGCCAAGATGCGTGACCGATTCCGGAATATGCACCCCGGTCAGATTCTTGCAGCCGCGGAATGCATTGTCGTCAATCTCACGCAGACCGTCCGGCAGATGCAGCGCGGATAATTCGCGGCAACTCTGAAATGCACCGGCACAGATTTTCTGCACATGCGGCGGAACCGTGACGCCTTGCAGATGCAGGCAGCTTTCAAATGCGCTTTCCCCGATCTCGGTGACAGAATCCGGCAGCGTAACCTGTTTCAGCGCAAAACAGCGTGCAAATGTTTCCGGCTGAATGGAGGTGACACCTTCCGGAACCGTGATTTCCTGCAATGCTTTGCATTCGATAAAGGCAGAGTTTCCGATGGAACGCAACTGCTTCGGCAGCACGATCCTTTTCAGTTGTGTGCAGCGCCAGAATGCAGCTTCCCCGATTTCCTGCACGCCGTCAGCGATCACAACGACCCTGATCGCACTCCTTGAAAAGAGATTCTCCGGAATCCGCTTAACACTTCCGGGAATCCGGATGCCGTGCAGGGCAATGCATCTTGCGAAAGCCCTTTCACCAATCTCTGTGACGGATTCCGGAATATTGATTTCCCGCAGGTTGATGCATCCCTCAAACGCATGCGCACCGATCCGAACGACTGTTTCCGGCAGCACAATCCGCGTGACCGTTCTGCATTCGGAAAAAGCGTCCGCTGCAACCGAACGGATTCCGTAGGGGACGTGAACTTCCTCCGATGCCGTGTTGCACCGCAGCAATTCGTAATGCCTGATTGTAAACATTTCTTCCATATTCCGTCTCCTTTTTTCACAGCCGGTATCCGATTCTTCCGGTGCTCTGGAAAACATGCTGCCGTTATACGCCGGACTTCCACTTGCAGCAGTATGCGAAGCTTCATGTTCCGATGCAGTTTGTTCGTATATCTGAATTATAACACGCACGGGCAGAAAAAGTCAATAAGAACCGGCTCAGCCTGATGCGGCAGAGTGGTAAACGATGGAGAATGATATTACAGCTGCTCCAAAAATTATTTCTTTTCTGCTATTTGCTGTTGCTTTTTTCGTAAAATTATGCTATAATAACATCAGCAGAGATTCTATCGAAAAAGGAGGAGTCACTATGCCGAATATTAAGCCTGTTTCAGATTTGCGAAATTACAACGAGGTACTTCGTGATATTGCCGTCGGTCAGCCGGTGTTCCTCACCAAAAATGGCAGAGGACGCTATGTGATCGTTGACATGGATGATTATGAAAAGCAGACAGCAACGCTGAAGCTGCTTGCCGAACTCGCCAAAGGCGAACAGTCTGCCGCTGAGCAGGGCTGGCTCTCGCCGGAAGATGTTGAACGGGAGCTGGGATTGCTGTGAAACTTGTGATTGCCCCTGCTGCAAAAGAAGACTTGCTGGAGATCAAGGAATATATCTCTGTCAAGCTCTGCAATCCTACCGCTGCCGTCAATGTCGTAAAGCGGATCATCAAGGACTATAGGATGCTTACAGATACACCGGAAATCGGGATACCGCTTGACCGCAAGATTGATGTCAGGACGCCTTATCGTTTTATCGTGAGCAGTAACTATCTTGTTTTCTACCAGATCAATCTCGACACAATTGAAATTCACCGTATCCTGCATAAAGGCAAAGACTACTTCCGCATCCTTATGCCGGAGGAATATGCCAATATCCATGAGAATTCTGAAGATGATTGATGCTTCGGCGCACTGTTTTCCGGCAGTGCGCCGGTTTGGTATCTGTAAAAACTGTCACGATGTTCCCCGAATTACTGCACACGAAATCGCACACGCAACAAAAACGGCATCATGAAAGCAGCGCTTTTACGGCGCTTTTGCGTCTTGCCAGAGAGTTTTCGAATCCCTCTCTTTCCGCTTTTGTGAAATGTCCTAGATGCGTGAAAATCAAGCATCTAGGACATTTTTCATGTCTTTGGACTTGAAAAAAATTTCCAAAAAAAGAACCAAAATACCCCATTTTGAGCCCATTTTCAGGGGTAGTTCCCACGAGAGTTCCCACGAAATCAGTTCCCACAAAACGCATACACTTGCCCTCGATCGTGTTGAATTTCTCGCAGGTACGTCGATTTTATAGTGCTTTTTCGTGGGAACCGCTTTCCACCTATTTTAGCCGGTTCCCAAAGACTAAACCTGTATTCGTGTGTTGTAAAAAATGACGAATATACCACCCTATCCTACAACTGAATATTACCTGGATTCGCTCTCCAATAGGGATTTCTGTCTGGCTGCTTCTTCCGGATTGCGAGTTTCAAGATATTCTATCATTTTCTCTCTCCAGTATTCAGTAGCACCCCACCAACGGTATGGAGATGAACACATGATCTTCAAAACATCAGGTTTATATACTTTCTGCATTCTGTAGTTTTCGATATACTCAGACCGTGTCACAACTTCGATATATTTGCTGCCATGCCGAGGCAGTCCGATCACAACGATTTTTTCATAGCCGTCTCCCCACTGAGACGGTGCGAGAAATACTTTTGTTCCGCTTGAAAACTGTTTCGTCCCCGGTTTGATTTCATGTTCCTCGCCAAACGCGTGTTCCTGCACGATATTGCCGACAAGGCTCCAGCACCAGGAAAGTCCATGTTCTAAGAATTTTTCAAAAGAAGTAATCGCAGTCTCATGATACTTCTTGAAATATGCCTCCGTTGATTCGTAATCTTCGGCTTTTCCGGACAGCATGATTGTTTCATTCGTTTCTATCATTTTTACCTCCCAAATTTGATTGCCGAAAGCCTTTTCATTACAGGATTCGTTCACCCTGATCGAACAGATACAGATCCGGTTTGATGCTGTCTGTCAAATATCGTTTTTCAGCCGCAGGCTGTATGCAGTCAGAATGTCGTATATCTCCTGCTGATTCGAGTCAAGTGCTCTCTGGATGTACTTATCAATACAGCTTCCGGTGATGAAGTCATCCGTTTCCGCGAATGCACGGATCACATCGGTATCCCCGCAGGCGATGCACTTTTTCATGATCTTCTGGAAGTTTTTCTGGATGTATTGCTTGAACCTGCTGTCCTTTGTGCGCAGATAATGCAGCACGATGAATGTGTATTTTATCTTATGATCAAGCGTGATGCCTGTATCGCCTGTTTGAAGGATTCTGAAACCTGTCTGTATCGCTTCTTCTAGGTATCTGATACTGCGGTAATCTCTGACCATTTCCGGATCGTCCGGATGCAGCTTGATTACGGAAAGTGCATTGCAGCATCCCAATGCACTGCTGCCGATTCTTTGGACGGATTCCGGTATTGTGATGCACCGGAGCGCACTGCATCCAAAAAATGTATTGTCCGCTATCTCTGTGATCCGATCCGGGAGTATGACAATTGTGAGGCTCTCGCAAAGTCTGAATGCACTGCTGCCGATCGACGATACACCGTCCGGAATGGAAACGGACGAAAGCTTTCTGCAGGAGTCAAAAGCATCACTGCCGATCTTTGTTACGCTGTCCGGTATGGATATTTCGGTCAGATCGCGGCAGCCGTCAAATGCAGATCCTGCAATTTCGGTGATGCCGTCCGGCAGTTTGATAATGGAAAGATCGCGGCAGTAGTAGAATGCACCGGTTTCTATATTATTTGCACTTTCCGGAATGATCGCTTCCCTGATGCCGCAGCCGTAGAATGCGTGGCTTTTGATTGCTGTCAGATGCGCGGGAAATCTGATTTCCGTGATCTGAAAGCATCCTGCCAATGCATATTCACCGATACACGTTACGCTTTCAGGGAGCGTAATGCTGCTTTTGCACAGCGGACACAGTACAAGCGTTTTCATGTCCTTTGTGTAAAGCACGCCGTCCAGACTGCAAAAGCAGCTGTTGTTTTCGGATACTGTGATTTTTTCCAGACTTCTGAGAGTATTAAATCTGAAAAGATCAATCTGCGTCACGCCGGCGGAGAGATGTAAATGCGCAAGCGCATTGCAGCCGCATAAAACCTGACCTTTTAGCTCCGTCATGCTGTCCGGCAGTATGAGCTCTTTGACTTCTTCCCAGTCCGGGAATGCCAAACAGGCGATCTCCGTGACGCCTTCCGGGATTTCGACTCTGGTGACACCGGGTTCTGCGGTGTATTTTTTCAGTACACCGTTTTCAATCTGAAAAGACATGTTCTCACGCTCCTGAATCTGAAAGTCATTGTATTATTTCTATTGATGTTCCAATTAAATCTTGAAGAATAGATGCGCAGGATTTTTGTCGTGAGACAAGGCAGAAAGCCGCCGCCTTGCTTCCGCAAGGCAAGGATTTCTAACGCAGTATCACGGCAAAAAGACAAGCAGATAACTTCAA
>JAFWUX010000167.1 GCA_017523995.1 Oscillospiraceae bacterium
CACCGGCAAACAGCCGCGTGAAATCGAATTTGAAATCTATGACGGCGGCATCATCTTCACCTATACCACCGACGGCGTGGACGATTCGGCAGCGGAGAAGGACCCGCGCTGGATGCCATATGAAATCTGGGTGCAGAACCGCATCGCCAAGCGCCGTGCACGGCAGGCAGCATTCCTGTCGGCATATCTGTAATATCAATCCAACCGGAGGTGATGCCGATGGCATCCTTTTCCAATCAGGTCAAAACGGAGATCTGCGGGTGCATCCGCAAGCCGGCTGACCGCCGCGCCTTTCTGACCGGCGTACTGCTCTCGGCGCGCAGGTGCACCGCCTCGGAGATCATCCTGCAAACCGAATGTGAAGCGTTTGCCGCGCTCTTTCCGCAGCTTGTGCAGAGCGTCAGCGGGAGCTGCCGCTTCGATACCGAATTCCGCGCGCGCTCCGGCAGACAGTCGGTCTGGTGCTTTACCGTCAGCGGGACGGATGCGGTCTCGGCGCTGACAAAGCCGCTGCAGCTTGATCCGGCGAACCGCGCTGCGGTGCTGGAGTCGCTCGCCGGCAGGACGCTTGCCTTTGCCGCCGCCGGATGCTTTGTCCTCTGCGGCAGCGTGACCGATCCGGAGCGGCGGTATCATCTGGAACTCGTGCTCGCGGATGCGGCGGTCGCTGCGGCTTTCCCTGCGGTGCTTGCGGCGGAGCAGCCGGAAATCCGCTTCAAATCGACGGTGCGCAAGCAGGATACCGTGCTCTATCTCAAGCAGAACGAGCAGATCTGCGATGCGCTGACCTATTTCGGCGCGCCGAATGCTTCGATGGAGCTCGCCGCGCAGCAGGTCTATAAAAATGTCCGCAGCATGACAAACCGCCGCACAAACTGCGACCTTGCCAATATCGACAAGAGCGTTGCGGCAGGGGAGCAGCAGATCGCGGATATTGAGCTGATTCGCGGGAAGATCGGGCTCGAAACGCTGCCCGATGTGCTGCAGGAGATCGCTGCCGCGCGCCTTGCCGATCCGGAGGCGAGCTTGCGGGAGCTCGGGGCGAAGCTGAATCCGCCGCTCTCGCGCTCGGGGGTCAATCACCGGCTGCAGCGTATCTCTGAGATCGCTGCGAAGTATAAAACGCAGAAATAACATGCAAAACAAAATCCGCTGAAATGCAGTTGCTACGTGCATTTCAGCGGCTTTTCCGTTTGTGTGTCCGGTGATTTAATCGCTGCTTTCGCCTTCGGTGTAGCTGAGATCGGGCGGCTCTGCGGCGGAGGCTTTGCGGAACTGTGTCTCATAAAGCTGCGTGTAGACGCCGCCGCTGCCGACCAGTTCACTGTGTGTGCCGCGCTCTGCAATCTCGCCGTCCTTGATGACCAGAATCTCATCCGCGGCGAGGATTGTCGAGAGACGGTGCGCGATCAGGATGCTCGTGCGGGTGGCGATCAGCGGCTCGATTGCGTCCTGAATCATCTGCTCGGAGATCGAATCCAGCGCAGAGGTCGCTTCATCGAAGATCATCAGCGCGGGGTCTTTCAGCAGAATCCGCGCGATGGAAATGCGCTGCTTTTCGCCGCCGGAAAGCTTCAGTCCGCGGTTGCCGACGACCGTATCCAGACCCTTCTCCTGCTTCTCGACAAACGCATAGATATTTGCGCGTTTGCAGGCTTCGATCAGCTCTGACTCGGTTGCGTCGGGCTTGGCGTAAAGCAGATTTTCGCGGATTGTCCCGTTAAAGAGATAGGTCTCCTGACTGACTATGCCGATGTTCTGCCGCAGAAATTCCAGCGGGAGTTCGCGGACATCCGTGCCGTCAAACAGCACTGCGCCGCCCGTGACATCGTAGAGCCGCGGAATCAGGTTGACAAGCGTGCTCTTGCCCGAGCCGGAGGGCCCGACGATTGCAAAGCATTTGCCCTGTTCCAGCCTGAAATTGATATCCTTCAAAATCTCGCGCTCAGGGTTATACTGAAACTGCACATGCCGGAATTCGACCTCGCCGCGCACGGTCTCCGGCGCTTTGGCATCCGGTGCATCCTGAATCTCCGCCGGCATATCGAAATACTCGAAGATGCGCGTGAACATCGCCATCGAGCGAATCCAGTCCACCTGAATGTTCAGCAGTTGATTGACCGGCATGTACATCCTGCCGAGCAGCGCGACCAGAACCGTGATCTGACCGACTGTCAATGTCGGATCGTAGTGCATCATGATGATGCCGCCGACCAGATAAATCAGCATCGGGCCGATGCTCGTGAAGGTGCTGAGCACCATGCGGAACCATCTGCCCGCCATGCTCTCGCGGATGTTGAGGTTGATCATTTTGCGGTTGACCGATTCGTAGCGCTCGTATTCGCGGCGCTCCATGCCGAACAGCTTGACAAGAAGCTGTCCGCTGACCGACAGCGTTTCATTCAGGATGCCGTTGATCTCGTCGCTGCATGCCTGCGATTCGCGCGTGATCGCCCAGCGGTTTTTGCCCGCGCGGCGTGTCGGGATGGTGAACAGCGGTACGATCAGTGCGCCGATCAGGGCGAGAATCCAGTTTTCGCGGAACATCAGCACAAGCGCTGCAATCAGTGTGATTGCGTTCGAGAGGATGCTTGTCAGCGTGCTCGTGATGATCTGCTGCACGCCGGAGATGTCGCTCGTCATGCGCGTGATGATGTCCCCCTGATTGTTCGTCGTGAAGAATCGCTGCGACATCGTCTGCAGGTGCCTGTACATCGCATTGCGCATGTCAAATGTGATGTGCTGCGCGATCCATGTGTTGAGATAGCTCTCGAGAATGCCGATCAGGTTTGCCGCAAGCGTCACGCCGAATGACAGCAGAATGAACAGGATCAGCTTGTGCAGATTCTGCGCGATCAGACCTTCGTCGATGATCTTGCCCGTCAGGACAGAGGGCATCAGCGACATGACCGCGGAACAGAGAATCGCGGTCAGCACAAGCAAAAGCTGTTTGCGGTAGGGCTTCAGATAGGAAAAAATCCGCAGCAGCAGCTCTTTTGTGACCTTCGGCTTGTTCTTCTTCTCCTCCTCGGTCAGATAGTTGTTTCTTCCGCCGGGCGGCGGCATAGGCAATCCCTCCTTCTTTGGATTTGATTGCAGTATAGCACAGGTTCCGCCGCGCTGTCAAGCCTTTTGACAAATAAAGGTATCTCCGATTGACAAATAAAGGTATCTCCGATGGATTGAGAATGGGGACGCTGTCCCCAAACCCCTGCTGGGGATATTATCCCCAGACCCCATGTTTATGTGTGAATAAAAGAAAGCCGCTCAATTTACGTATTACGCAAAATTGAGCGGCTTTATCCTATTGACTCTTAAAATGGGATTCTTAAGGGACAGTATCCCTTAAGCGGAGTTTGAGGCACAGTTTGCACAGCAATACTGTAAGCCCCCATTACAAATCCGTCGGAGACACCTGATTTCAGATGATCTTTGCGATGATGCGCAGGATGTGGATGACGTCATCCGAAGCGACTGCGCCGTCGCCGTTTGCATCGCTGTTGATGCGTCCCTGTGCGTCGATCTTGACGGTCTTATCCTCGGCGAGGAAACGTGCAAGCAGCACGGCATCGCTGACGTCGATTCTGGTGTCGCAGTTGACATCTCCGGCGAGAGACGCGGGGTTCTGCATTGCGAGCGCGTCCGGAATGACGGTGTTGAAGCCTGCGGTCTGCGAGACCGGATGCGGGCCGTCTGTTTGGAACTCGGAATCGGAAAGGAGCACCATCGAGATATTATCCGAATTGCGGATGAAATCTGCGAATGCCGCCTTGAACACCTTGACGCGCTGCGTGTCATCATACGGCGGGGTGACAGAGACGATCACATCGCTGAGGATCAGGTCAAGCTTTGTGCCGCGCAGCATATCCAGTGCAAGACCGAGATGCGACTTCTCCTCCTCCCAGCAGCTCTCGTCAGAGAATTCGCAGCAGAGCGCAATGCCGTCAACCGGCACTTTTGCCTTTTTGAGTGCTTCGGCTGCATCGAGGATTACCTTGATGTCTGCGATATCCGTTGTCCAGATTTCGCTGCCGTCTGTTGTGATGACGCTGAGAACCGGCGGCTCCGGATTGAGCATTTCCTCCATATAAAGCCTGCAGCCTTCCGGTGCATACTTCTTTGCGGAGTTGAACGCGGCGGCGACATAATCGGTGCTGCCCTCGCCGTAAATCTTTTTCATGGCGTCCTTTGCCATGCTGCTCGAGGTGAACTGCGTGTAGACATCGCTTGTGACAATCGCGCTGTCAATGATGAGCTTCGGATATTCCTTTTCAAGTGTCTGGAACATCGCTTTGATGATCGCATCATAGCGCGCCTGCATCTCCTCCGGCTTGACATAGCTGCCGTCTGCATTCTGATAGTACGCGGTCGGGAGCATGTATCCGGAAATGAACGGTCCGATGACAACCGGAACGCCGTTTGCTTCACAGCTTGCGAGATACTTTTTCTGCAGCGTGCCGAGTTCGATCTCGATCGGCTGATCCGGTGTCCATTTGGCATTCAGGCAGTATGCCGGGATCAGGATGTTTTCCAGTGATGCAACATCGAAAAATGCGGAGAAATCGCGGATCGAATCGTTTGCATCGAAATCCGGCGTGACTATTGTTTTGCCGAGACGGAAATAATCCTTCAGCGGGCGCTCGGCTTTCTGCGTGAGCTGCAGTTCATTCTTTGTGAATGCAACGCTGCCCCTTCCGATCGGCTGTGCGGCTGCAAACGCAGAGATCTGCCGGATCTTGGGGATGACGGCGCCGAGCTTTTTCATTTCTGCAAGGTGTCCGGTGATATCGACCGTGTTCTCAATCTTTCCGGAATCCTTTGCGCCGAGCAGATTGTTCTGCCGGAGAATCCAGTAGTAGTTCAGATCATTGTATGCATCTGCCAGACCGTAAACGCTGTATTTTTCGCCGTGCAGCGTATATTCGCCGAACGGCGTGAAATGCTCCGGAATGCCGCCGCTGTATGCATCGGCAAATATGAAGTGGCTGCCGCGTTCGGTACTGTCCGCTGCATCTGCAAACCCGACAATGACACCGGCATAGGAATCGTTTTTCAGTGTGACATTGGCTGCATAGCTGTAGTCGATCTGACCGAGCGATTCCGCTGTGACAGGTTCATTGAAGCGCTTGCCGCAATAGATCGTCACTTCACCGCTGTCGCTCCATGAAGCGGAAACTTTGCCGCCTTTCTCATATTTGTACTCCAGCGGCGTTTCGGAGTAAACCCGCAGATAGTAACCGTCCTCGGTGGTTTCTTCTGTGAAGACTTCGGTTTGTTCCAGCTTGACGCCTTCCGGTTCATTCCTTGTGAAGGTTACGGTGCCGGTGCCTTCGGTGACAAATGCTGCCGCACCTGCGAGCATGTTATCTACTTCAATTCCGTAATCATACAATTCCCTGAAGAATGCAGAAAGGTTGAGCGTGTTTTCGATCTTGCCTGCGCCGGTCTGACCGAGCAGATTCTCCCTGCGGACAGCAACATATACGGGCAGATGGAGTGTATCTTTGAATCCGCTTACCGGATCACCGACATTCCATTCTTCTTCCGTGTAGTACAGATCATATTCGCCGCTGTTCAGTGTGAACGAGCGGAGATGATCTTTATAAGCCGGACGTTCACCGCTCCATGCGTCTATGATGTTCATCCGGACACTCTTGTTTCCTTGTGAATTGAGACCGAGACGCATGACCATACCGATTGACGCAGTGCCCTGAAGATCGGCGTCTGCAGCATAGTGATAGTATTGTATTCTATTGCTATACAGGGGACGGTACGGAACACTTGGATAGGCTTGTGTGGTGGTGCCGGTGAACTGCGTAAAGCCCTGCTTCGGCAGATCCTTCCAGCTTGCGGTGAAGCCGCTTTCTGTCTCGCGCGTGATCCATGCCTCGCCGGTTTGCGGAACCCCGCACTGATACAGTTCACCGGTGAATGTGCTTGATAAAAGAACGTCTTTTATGCGTGCGCCGATATCCGTGAGCTCCGGATGCTCCATGGTCATGCTGATATGCCAGGTTTCCATGCCTGCACTGGATAACGGCTCGATTGCTTCCAGCGGACCGACAGGCAGCCCCGCATTTTCGATCTGTTCCAAAAAATTGTCGATGTGCATGCTTGCTTTGAGCTTGAGATTTTCTGCGGGCTCAGACGGGATGCACCAGTATTCAGACCGGTCATCATTGCAGATGAGGTCATATTTGCCTCCGTCTGCCTCGATCTCTGCAAATTTCTCGCCGCTCCCGAAGGTTTTGTTCTTTGATTCGCTGACCAGATTCACCGTGACTTCCGGCTGCGAGAGTTTGACGCGGATACCGATGTAATAGGAATCGGTTTCCGGCTTTTCAAAATCGGCCTCACACAAGGTGGAGCCATACTCTGCGTAGTCGAAACCGGGCGTGAATGCTTCAAACGGATTCTTCACGGTTTCTTCTGCGGCGGGCGGCGCGGTCTCCTCTGCCGCGGTGACGGGCAGCATCGGGATCGCGGTGAGTGCGATAACTGCTGCGCTGATGAGTGTGAATAGCTTTTTCTGCTTCATTGCGGGTACCCCCTTTTGATGAGATGATTAAAATGTCGGAATGACGCAGCGATATACTGCGTCATTCTCATCATATCATATTTTAACGTAGCGTTTCCAATCAAATATTGCGATCAGGGGCACAGATCGGTCAACTATTGCGATTATGATGCTGCGGGGGAGATTGTCACGGTGCAGCGGTCATCTGTGATGCTGTCTACGTGGATCTTCACACCGGCGGAGACCGTCTGACTGCCGTCTGCATCGTACCAGCGGAACCCGCTGATGCTGCCGGTCACGGTATCGCCGGCGGTGAAAAATCTGCCGCCCTCTGCCTCGTTGACAAGGCGGAGCACGCGCTGCTTGTCATTGTGCTTGTCATAGTATCTGCCGAAATTCGACCATTTCAGCTCCGGATGCAGAATTCCCTGACAGACGGTCGCTTCGCCGTGCAGGATGCGCAGTCCGCCGGAACGGAACAGCGTGCGCTGTGTGTTGGTCCGCAGCGATGCCGCATTGTTGCCTGCGGCGGACTGATAATCCAGCACGAAATATTCGCTGAGCCAGTCCATCGGTTCGCCGGATGCTGAGGAGGCGGTGCGCGGAATCACAACGCAGCCCGGTGCGGTCTGCGCGCAGGGGAGCTCAAAGGTCTGCGTGCCGCCTGTGTAAATCTGCACTTCGGACGGGCGGTACCAGCCGAGCAGGAGCTTTGAGAACGCCGAAAGATCACCGGCGGCATCATCCATGAGCTCCCAGCCTGCATCGCCGTTCAGACCGAAGACGCCTGATTCGGTGTTCACATATTTATAGTAATCGGGCAGACCCATTGCGTGCCCGAGCTCGTGCGTCCATGTGCTGTTGAATGCGGCGGCTTTGGTGATATCCGCGGCGCCGAAGCTGCGCGTGTCGATCCGCAGGCCGTCAAAGGTGAGCTTTTCCGAGTAGGTGCCGGTGGACGGCAGCCAGTCGGTTTGACCGAGCGCATCCGGTACGGCGGCGATCACGGCATCCACGCAGCCGTCGCCGTCGGAATCATAGCGCGTGAAGTCAACGGTTTCATCGAGAGCCCTGAAAATCTCGGTGAAAAATTTGCCCGAGAGCCCGATATACGATTTGCTCTCGTTCTGCGCGGTGTACGCATAGACATCGCCCTCGAGCGTCAGGCGCCCGTGTGAGGCGCGCGCATAATATGCGGAGATGCTCTCCGTCGGGTATGCAGCGGATTCGGGCGCCGCAGGTCCGAAGCAGTTTGCAGCGACCTGCTCCGGCGTCACGCTTGCGGGATGCGCACAGTCCGGAAAGCTGACGAGCACCGTCAGCACGCGGACTGTGCCGGTCGCGGGCATGGACGGGCTCAGCGCATCGAGCGGACGCTGCATCAGGGCATCGGCGCGGTGCGGTGTCAGGATTTGCCGCTTGAGCAGGGTGAGGTCGGCAGCGTTGAGGATGCCGTCTGCATTGAGGTCGGCGGATGCCGGTGCGGCAAGTGACTTTTCCGCGGTGAGATAATCTGCGAGCAGGACGGCATCTGCGGCGGTGACGGTGCCGTCGGCATTGACATCACCGGAGAGGGGCGCGCGCTCCGCTGCTGCGGTTCGGGAACAGAGCAATCCTGCTGTGCAGACGGCTGCGAACAGTGCGCTGACAATGCGTTTGAGCGGTTTCATGCTGCTTCCCCCTTTACAGTTCTGCAAGGCGCTGCCGGACGGCATGCAGTCTGCCGCGGCTGATGTGCAGGACGATGTTGTCGGTCAGGCGGATTTCATGCGGCTCTACCGAGAGCACATGCCGCAGATTGGCATATTCGCCGCGCGAGATGCAGAGAAATTGCTCGGCGCATTCGGCAATCAGATCGGTGATTTTGCCGTATACGGAAAAGCTGCCCTCTCTGGTGTGGAAGGCAACCTTTTTGCCGTGCGCCTTGAGATACAGCACCTCTTTGACGCGGATCCGGCGGTGGGTGTTTTCGAGTGTATAATCCAGAAATTCTGTTGTATAGGCAAGATCGCTGATCAGTCCCGAAAGGCACACAGCGAACTGATCATACGAAAACGGCTTGACAAGCAGCCCTGCCGGATGCACCGGAAACAGCTCCGGTGCGCAGTCTGTGCCGGCGGAGAGAAACACGATCTGGGTATCATAATTGCGCAGACGGCGGCGGAGCAGCATGCCGAACTCGATGCCGCACATCTCCGGAAATTCGACATCGAGGAACAGCAGATCGAAATCTGTGCCGAGCAGGATTCTCCGGTAAGCCTCCTCACAGGAAAATAAATGCTCGACGGAAAGATCGCAGTCATTCGCGATCTGGAATTGCAGGAAGTATTGCGTCATGGTGTTGTGCAGCCATTTGTCCTGGTCGATTACAGCGATTTTCACGAAATGAAACTCCTTCTGATGATATGAAAACGGATATTCGGATGTGTGATACGGAGATGCTTCTATTATAGCAAAATTGTCATAAGAAATCAAGAGAATCCCGTTTAATCATATTTTTTCACGTATTCATGCAAAGCAATTTATACCCAAATTTGATACCGTTCGTGCCGGAATCAAACTCTCACCGCAAACCTTGTGGTATAATCAGCTTGTTCCGGAACACAGACGGACCATGGGGAGTGTCCGAAAAAACAAAACATACCGTGGGATTGTGACCGCCGCCAACGCATGCAGGCGCGGTCAGACTGTTCTTCATGAGGGATTACCCTTTTTATCAGCAAACGACGAATTACGATGAGAATGGAGAATGATTCAATGAAGCAAAAGAAAATCACAACAGCTGCAATGTTTGCTGTTCCGGCTTTTGCAGCGCTTATGATCCTGAATGCAGGCATTCAGGCGGCTGCAGTTGATTCGGCAGCAGAACCCGAAGCTGCAAGCCACGCAATGGGCAATGTGGTGACCGAGGATGAATATGTCGGTCAGCCGGCTGCGAACAAGACACCGCGTCTGCGCGCTGCAAACCGCAGCGGCAGTGCGCTGCCCTCTCAGGTCGATCTGAGCACATCGCCCTATT
This sequence comes from Oscillospiraceae bacterium, assembly GCA_017523995.1. The sequence continues at coordinate 9,537 of JAFWUX010000167.1, forward strand.
TCCCGCCGATCGGTGACCAGATGCAGGTCGGCAGCTGCTATGCGTGGTCGAGCACATATTATCAGTTCACCTACGAAGCAAACAAGCTCAACGGCATCGCCACAACCAGAGATACTGCATATTCACCTGCATTTATCTATAACTACGAGACCAGCACATGGGGCAAGAAAGGCTACGGCAGCAACTGCACAACCGTCTATAACTTCCTTGCAGAGCACGGCGCACTGCGCATGGCAGAGATGCCGTATCAGTCCACAGACGGCGAATACATCTATCCGACAAACTATGACTACAGCCTCTCGACCGATACCGATGCAATGATTGATGCGCTGCACACCAGACTGAGCGGTCACGATGCTGTGACGATCCCCGGCACAGGCACACCGATCACCGGCCCGAAATCCGAGGCGCTGAATCAGGTAAAGCAGCTCCTCAATGACGGCAAGCTGCCGGTCATCCAGATTGAGCAGTTCAGATGGAACTATGACTACCGCAATGCGCTGGATGCAGACGGCAATGTCACCGAATACCGCAATGACCGGAACCGCAGTGAGTGGGTTGCATACCGCGGCTACAAGTACACAAATTCTTCCGGCGGACATGAGATGACTGTTGTCGGCTATGATGACAGCATCTGGTTCGATTACAACGGCAACGGTCAGGTTGAGGACGCGGAGCTCGGCGCTTTCAAGGTCGCAAACTCCTGGGGTACCTCCTACCGCAATGACGGCTTTATCTGGGTTATGTATGACGCGCTGAACGGCGAATCCGCTGTTTCCGGCGACTGGGAGGATGATGAGCCGGGCAACCGTATCGCTGCTTTTGACCGCGGCTCCTGGATGTCTGTCAACGGTCAGAGAGATGTCAATGCATTCTACTATATCACCGTTGAGAACAAGGATGTCTACTATGTCGGTCAGCTCACCGTTGATGCGAATGACGGTGTTTCGCTGCAGATCGCACTCAGCAGAGACAATCCGGGCGCAAAGTATCCGTCCAGCAGATCTGTTCTGAGTCAGGGCAGACCCTATGAGGATGTTCCGTATGTCGGCACGCTCGCATTTGATTATGCGGATCTCTGCGATCCGATCGGCAACTACCTCTCCGGCTATAACTGGATTGTCACCGCAACCGGCGACTACAACAGCGCATCCTTCCGCATCACCGACGATCTCTCGCGGGTCATCGCGGATGCAGGCGCGCTTTCCAGCAGCATTACACAGGCACCGATCAACCTTGTTGAGGGCGATCTCAACTATGACGGTCAGTTCACACAGGCGGATATCGACTACCTTGAGAGCGGCGCAGAGCTTTCGACGCTGCAGCGCTATCTCGCAGACAGAATGCCTGAACAGCCGGAGCCCCCGACACCCCCGACGCCGGATCCGGTTGAGAGCAACATCACTGCAACGGCAGAGGTCATCGCATCCTGGAACGGCGGTCAGATCGTGACTGTCACTGTCAAGAACAACGGCACGGAGCCGGTCAACGGCTGGGCACTCCGCGCAAACAGCTTTGAGGGCGAGATCGTCAGCATCTGGGGCGCAAATGTCATGAGCGGCAATATCCTCCGCAGCGCGTCCTATAACGCTGAAATCCCCGCTGGCGGCGAGGTCGTCTTCGGCTATCAGGTCGCAAATCCGACCGGTGCGCTGCCGGTCTTTACCGCTGTTACCGACCGCGCAGACGTTGCTGCAAACTGCGACGTGCTGCTCGATGCCTCCAATGCGTGGGGCACCGGCTTTGTCGGCGTTATCACGATTCAGAACAATTCGGATGAGGCAATCTATGCCTGGGAGCTGACTGTCCGTGCAGACGGCTTCACAATCTCCGATGCGAACGGTCTCAACCTGACCGACAACAATGACGGCACCTACACCATCGCAAGCGCAAACGGCAATATCGAGATCGCTGCACACGGCAGCATTACGCTCCAGTTCACCGGCACGCTGACCGGTACTCCGAGCATTACCGTGGTCTCCATGACCGCTGCTGATCTCGGCTAATCCCCGCGCTGACACATTGTTTATTTGGTAATAAAGAAGCCGCTGAAATGCCATGTGTGCATTTCAGCGGCTTCTTGTTATCCTGTTATCGAATCAGCGGTTTGCGGCGTGCCACGCATCTTAATCGTAGCGTTCGTCGATGACGCGCGCGGTCTTCTTCATGCTGCGCGGCAGCACGCCGATCTCGACAACCTTGACAATCGGGGTGAAGCCGATGCGGCTCTTGACCTTTTCCGCGATGCGGTGGCTGAGATCATCGAAATTGACATGACCGTTCGTCTCAACATAAATGCGCATGGTATCCTTGCCGTCCAGATGCGAAATACGGATCTGGTATTCGCTCGAGATTTCGGGGAACTTTGCAAGCACTTCCTCGATCTGCTTCGGGAACACGTTGACGCCCTTGATCTTCATCATATCATCGGTGCGTCCCTGAATGACGTCGATGCGCGGATAATGTCTGCCGCAGGGACATTCGCCCGGAATGATGCGGCAGAGGTCATGTGTGCGGTAGCGGATCAGCGGTGCGCCTTCCTTCACGAGCGTTGTGATGACGATCTCGCCGAATTCGCCGTCCGGAACCGGCTCGCCGGTCTTGGGGTCGATGATCTCCAGATAGATGAAATCATCCCAGATGTGCATGCCGGTGTTGTGCTCGCAGTTGATGCCGATGCCGGGACCGTAGATTTCGGTCAGACCGTAGATATCGTAGAGCTCGATGCCGAGACCCTCTGCGATGCGCGTGCGCATTTTATCACTCCAGCGCTCCGAGCCGATGACGCCCTTTTTCAGCTTGATTTTATCCTTGATGCCGCGCTTTTCGATCTCCTCGGTCAGCAGCAGCGCATAAGAGGATGTCGAGCAGAGCACCGTGCTGCCGAGCGCCTGCATCATCTCGAGCTGCTTTTCGGTGTTGCCCGGTCCCATCGGGATTGCCATTGCGCCGAGCTTTTCGCAGCCGAGCTGGAAGCCGATGCCTGCCGTCCACAGACCGTAGCCCGGGGTGATGTGGATGCGGTCCTTTTTCGTGATGCCGGCGACCTCATAGCAGCGCGCGAACATCGTTGCCCAGTCATCCACGTCCTTCTGGGTATAGGGGATGATGACCGGCGTGCCCGTTGTGCCCGAGGACGAATGGATGCGCACGATCTCCTCCTCCGGTGCGGTCATCAGTCCAAGCGGATATGCCTCGCGCAGATCGTTCTTTTCCGAGAACGGCAGCTTCAGAAATTCCTCTGCTGTTCTGACTTCGGTGATGCCTGCTTCACGGAGCTTTTTGCCGTAGAAGCTGTCGGCTTTGAGCAGTGCCTTGATGCGGTCATTGACCTGTGCGAGCTGTTTTTCTGAGATTTGCATAGGATTCATTCCTTTCCTGTGCTGCGCGGTGCAGCGTCATGATTCATATCGCAGTGCCTTGCTGTTCAGCTCGACAAACTGCGGCTTGACCGTTGCTTTCATCGTTGCTTCGATTTCGTCAATCGAGAACGGGATCACATTCTGCCGGATCGCAAGTCCGAGCATAATCATATTGAGCACCTTCGGGGAGCCGAGCGCCCTGCATGCCGCATCGCCGTCCACGGTCATGAGATGCTGCACATGCTGCTCAAGATACTGCACCATTTCCCTACCGGTGTAATCGCTGCCGGAGAGCGCTGCCGTGACCGGCATGATCGGATGCGTGTTCAGCACCATGCTGCCGCCCTCTTTCAGATAGGGGAGCATGCGGACCGCCTCCGCCGGCTCAAAGCCGATGATGATATCCGCGCTCTTTTCGGGGAACATCGGGCAGTGCAGATCATCGCCCAGACGCAGAAAGCTGAATACGCTGCCGCCCTTCTGCGCCATGCCGATTGTCTCGGCGCTCATGACAGGGATGCTGTTTGCCATTGCCGTTGCTGCGATCAGCTTGGAAGTCAGGACGATGCCCTGTCCGCCGACGCCGCAGATCAGAATATTTGTCTGCATCAGTTTGCACCTCCTGTCGAAACTGCGTGGAACGGGCAGACCTGCGTGCAGAGTCCGCAGCCCGTGCAGAGCGACTGCTCGATCGTGACTCTGCCCTCCTGCACCACAATGCCCGGACATCCGAGCTGCTTGATGCAGCGCTTGCACTGCGTACACGTTTCCGGATCAATCACTGCGGGCTGCTCGGGTTTGATCAGCACCGCGCACGGCGATTTGAAGATGATCGCCTTGACGCCCGGTTCTGCTGCAACGCGCTTGACGGTCTCGATTGCTTCATCAAGATGCAGCGGGTTGACCGTCTCGACGGTTTTGACGCCGACACCCTTCAATACGGCTTCGATGCTGACCTTATCCACAACCTGTCCCATCATCGTTCTGCCGGTGCCGGGGTGCGGCTGGTGTCCGGTCATGGCGGTGGTGGAGTTATCGAGGATGACAAGCGTCATTTCCGCCTGATTGTACACGGCATTGACTGCGCCGGTGATCGCCGATGCGAAAAATGTCGAATCGCCGACGAATGCAAAGCAGGTTGTATCCGGCTCGATTTTGCTGATGCCCTGCGTGATGTTGACGCCTGCGCCCATGCAGAGACAGGTATCGACCATATCCAGCGGCATTGCGTTGCCGAGCGTATAGCAGCCGATGTCGCCGCAGAACACTGCTTTTTTGCCCTTCATCGCCTGCTTGACCGCATAGAATGATGCTCTGTGCGGACATCCTGCGCAGAGAACCGGCGGACGCACCGGCAGGGCAGGGGGCGTATCCGCTGCCTTCTGCTCCGGCTGTGCCCAGCCGAGGAAATCTGCGATGTTTGCCGCGACCGATGCGCAGGTGTTCTCGCCCGCGTTTTTGACATCGTGCGTCAGCTTGCCGCGGATGTTCACATTCAGATGATGTTTGCCGCAGAGATAGGTCAGCTCGCGCTCGATTACCGGATCAAGCTCCTCGATGCAGAGCACCTCATCGAGCCCCTGCAGAAATTCGACTGCGAGCGCCTCCGGAAACGGGAACGGCGTCGCGATTTTCAGCAGACGCGGCGCATCCTTTCCGGCGAGCGCCTCCTGCACATAGGTCTCGCTGATGCCGTGCGAGACGATGCCCTTTTTACATCCGGCGTCCTTTGCGGGCGTCAGGACATTGTGCGGATACTGCGAGAATACCTGCTGCAGCTCGACATTCCGCGCTTCGATATTGATATGTGCCTGATAGGAAAGGCGCGGGAAGATCACCCACTTCGAGGAATCCTTGACAAAGCCCTCCGGCTTGTTGACTGCGTACTCGTCCTTGTCTTTGACCGTAATGGACGCATAGCCGTGGCAGACGCGGGTTGTCGGGCGGAACAGCACCGGCGTATGATACTTTTCGGAATACGCAAACGCATCGCCGATCATGTCATATGCCTCCTGTACCGAGGACGGGTCAAAGCAGGGGAGCTTGGAATATGCCGCAAAGCTGCGGGTATCCTGCTCGGTCTGCGAGGAGATCGGGCCCGGATCATCCGCGACGAGGATCACCATGCCGCCCTTGACGCCGATGTACGCAAGGCTCATCAGCGGATCGGATGCGACATTGAGGCCGACCTGCTTCATGGTCACCATGCTTCTTGCGCCGCAGTATGCAGCACCGGCGCCGAGCTCCAGCGCCGCCTTTTCATTGACCGACCACTCGACATAGAGCTCGCCGGAATTGACCTTTGCGGCGGTCTCCAGCACCTCTGTGGACGGTGTTCCGGGATAGCCGCAGACCAGATTCAGTCCGGCGGCGATTGCGCCTCTGGCAATTGCGGCGTTTCCCATGAGAAATTCCTGATGCATTGTTACAACTCCTTTCTGCACGCTCACGCGCAGAATTATACAGTATATTATACCACATCCCGCAGACGATTGCAAGAAAAATAAAAAAAGAGAAATTGCGGCGAAATCTGAAATGCGGCATGGAAATCGGGTTCAGTCTGCGGTGATTTTGCGGAGAACTGCACGGACATCCGTCAGATCAAGGATGCCGTCGCCGTTGAGATCCGCATTGTATGCACCGGTATGCGAAAGGGACGCATCCTCCGCGGTATACTTTGCAAGCAGCACTGCATCCGCGACGTTGACCTTGTCATTGCGGTCCGCATCGCCGGGCAGCGGCTTTACGCTGTCATAGGGCAGACTGCTGATGCGGTCAACATCCTGAATGACGTCTGCAATGAAGCCGTTGTCACTCATGAAATCCTGCGTGAACGTCATGCTGTATGCGGGCAGTGTCCAGCGCAGCGTCTCCGTGTTGAAGTAAAGCGCGGCTTTTTCATCCAGTCCGGAGAAATTGGAGTCCCAGAGCAGAATGCGGCGGTCATAGACGGCGTCATCCCATGTCCACTCGCCGGATTCCATTCCGTAGCCGACAACGGCATGCCCGCCGGCAGGTGTCGCGAGCGAGAGGATGAACGGCGATGCGCCGTGATTCACGCTGACTGCGGCGTGTGCGGCTTTGAGCATCATCTGCAGCTGGACTGCGCGCACATCGTTCCGGCTGTCAATGAGGATATTCTGCGCGAGATGATAGTAATTGATGACATCGAGCGCCTGCTGCGACGGTCTGACATCGTGCAGCGTTTTCGCATCCGGATCGAGCGCGGAGAGCGGCAGCAGACCGTTCTTGACCAGAACCGTTACGGCGGAAAGCCCGAAGCACGAGCCCTTCCAGCCGCCCGCGGCAGTTGCCTGAATGCCCTTCGGGGAGGCGGATGCATCGCTGAGCACGGCAAGATTCCACGGCGTCACATGATAGGCGCTGCCGAATACCTCGCCGGTGTTGCCGAAGGAAAAGTTTTCGGTATCGTTCTGCGGGAAGACTGTTTCACCGATCTCCTCCGGATGCAGCGGCTCGAATTTCACTTTCAGCTGCATCGCAAGCGCATGCGCTTCGGAATACATCTCGCCGCGGATCACTTTGAGATTCGGGCAGCTGCGCACGGCGTTGATGTTGATTGTCTCAACCGAATCCGGAATTTCCAGCGATTCCAGCGTGCTGCAGGCGATTGCACCCTGCGCGATGCTTTTCACCGTGCTGCCGACCTTGATGCTGACCGCCGCGCAGCCGGTTTCGTCGGTGAATGCATTTGGCATGATCTCACTGACGCCCTCCGGTATGACGATCTCCGTTTCGCTGCCGCGGTACTGATAGAGCTGACTGCCGCAGATCAGGACAAAGCCGTCCTGCTTTTCCAGCCATGCCTTCGGGAGCGCATTGGAACCGATTTTCACTTCGTGTGCAGGCAGCTTGAAAACCTCGGCACCGCATGTATAAAAGCTCTGTGTGCCCAGCTCTTTGATCGAATCCGGCAGGATTACCTCGCGCAGCGCGGTATTTTCAAATGCCCGCGTGCCGACTGTTTCCAGCCCCTCGGAGAAAGTGACCTCTGTGAGATGATTGCATGCCCGGAATGCCTGCTTGCCGATCGACCGGACGCCCTTTGGAATTGTGATCTTCTGCAGCGAACTGCACTGTGTAAATGTATTATCTGCAATCTCGGTTACGCCCTCGGGAATGTTGACTTCCTGCAGTTCTGTACACGCCATAAAGCTGCAACTGCCGATGATCCGGCAGCTATCCGGAATCTCAATCGTTTTCAGTGCAGAGCAGTGCGCGAACATGCTGAACGGAATCTCTTTGCAGTGAGCAGGCAGATGCACTTCGGTCAGAGATTCGCAGGCGCCGAGACAGCCCGCTTCGAGCCGGATATCCGTATCGGGAAACACAATGGATTTCAGGGACGGGCAATTCTGGAAGCAGCTGTCCCCGACCTCACGGATGCTTTCCGGAACGGTCAGTGTTTCAAACTGCGCGCCGGAAAAGCACTCCGCGGGCAGTACGGTCAGCAGCGGCGGGAAGTTCACCTTTTTGAGTCCGGATGCGCCAAAAGCACCGTCGCCGAGCGTTTCCAGACTGTCCGGCAGTGTTAAGGCGGTCAGGCTGCTGCAGGCAGCAAAGGACAGCTGCCCGACGGAGCGCAGACCTTCGGGGAGCGTGACGGATTCCAGTGCCGTGCAGTTCAAGAAACAGCCGTCTGAGATCGCGGTGCATGCAGAGGGAATCCGGATCTCTTTAAGCGCACTGCAGGATTCAAAGCAGTTTTCCGGCAGCACGGTCAGATGATCCGGCAGCGTGACTTCCGTCAGATTGCGGCAATTGCTGAAGCTGCGCTTGCCGAGCGCCTGAATCTGCTCCGGAACGGTCAGGGTTTCGATATTCGTGCTGTTGAATGCGCTATTCCCGATTTCTGTGATATTCTCCGGAATCTGCAGCTCTGTGATTGCAGTGTTTGAGAACATGGAGTTTGGTATCTTCTGCAGCTTTGCCGGAATGTGAATCTTTTGAAGTGCCCAGCAGCAGGCAAATACGCTTTCGCCTGCTTCGGTGACGCTGTCCGGCAGCTCCGCCTTCTGCAGCGTGATGCATTCGCTGAAAGCGCCGTTTCCGATTTTTTGCAGCGATGCCGGAAACTGTACTTCTATGAGCGTTTCGCTTCCCTTGAATGCAAAGGTGCCGATTTCCGTCACGGAATCCGGAATGCGGAGTTCTGCAGGCAGATTTGCGCCCTCGAAAGCATAATCGCCGATGACCGTCAGCGTTTCCGGCAGCTCGACGGTTTCAAGCTGAAATGCAGCAAACGCATACGTACCGATCTGCGTGATGCCCTCGCCGATCCGCACGGTTGTGATCTCGCTGCATGCATTGCCCCACGGTGCTGTGGAGCGGTAAAAATCGTCATAGTCCGGAGCGCCGTCCGGCGTCAGATCGGGGTCTTCCGGTGCATCCGGATCATCCGGTGCATCCGGATCATCCGGCTCTGTGTCCTGCGGATCGGGTTCGGCTTCCGACGGTTCTGTATCCTGATCCTGCGGCGTTTCTCCGGTTTCATCCGGCATTTCAGAACCGGATTCGTATTTTGAATAGTACGCATCAAGCGCCTGATCGTACGCCTGCTCATCAAAGTAGCGTTCAAAGTCATAGGTCGCGCCCGTGCCGGTCAGCGTCAGGACGCCGTCCGCAACGGTATAGGTGACGTTGTAGCCGCATTTGCCGGAGAGCGTCTCTGCCTGAACTGTGAGCTCCGGCACCGGAAGATTGCAGAGCAGTGCGGCGGTTGTTAGAATTGTTATGAATTTTCTCATTCCAAGGGTTCCTTTCTGTGTATTTATCTGTATTATAGCACAGACCGCATCAAAACGCAAGTTCAGTTGTTTTTTTTCGGAAAAACCGGCTTTTTTGCAGAGTAACCTGAAATATCCGTTAATAATCACAAGATGCTATTGACAATTGCGAAAATTTATGTTAAACTGAAATCAACGGGCTGATTTTCAGCCGGAATACAGAGATACACCACAGCAAAAACATACTATATTTATGATTGGTTTTTTAGGGAGCAAACGGCAGATGCAATGCCGATCCGGTGTATGTTCTGCGCCCCATGAACGGGGCTTCAAAAGCAGAAAAGCCGTATCTGCATGTGCAGGTGCGGCTGTTTGTTTTCTGCGAAAGTGAACGGATCATCAAAGGAGGGATGCGCTTCAAAAAGCGGAAACGGTTGCAAAAACGGCTGTGCGCCGAATGATACACATAGGGGAAAAGGGATCAGAGATTGTCATGGGTTCTGAATCGGTCAGAGAAAAAAGCCGGTCGGGGAAAACCGGCACAAGCAACGCCATACAGACTGGAGGAATACGATCATGAAATCTCGCTTTCTGACATGCTGCGGCATCGCAATCGGTGCAATGTTCGCGGCAATGCCCGTACTGAGTTCCGGTGCGCCGCTCCGTGCAGAGGCGGCTGCATCCGGTGATCTTGACGGGAACGGGCAGTTCAATGCGGCAGATGTCAGACTGCTGCAGAATTGGCTGCTCACAAGCCGGACAGGGCTTTCTAACTGGCAGGCTGCCGATTTTGACGGCAACCGCGTGCTCAACGCCGTCGATCTCACGCTGATGAAGCGCGAGGTGCCGGAGGAGGAGCCCGATCCTGCCTACATCCACCTCAAGGGGAACAGCATTTCCTATGGGGGCAGCAATATCAGCGTTTCCGGCAAGACGGCGACAATCACTGCATCGGGCGCCTACTATATCGACGGCTCGCTCGACGGCGGTCAGATTCTTGTCAATGTGCCGGATGAGACTGTGGATACCAAAACCGTCAAGCTCTATCTCGACGGTGTCACGATGAAGAATACCGGTGCGCCGTGTATCCTTGTGGAGAACGCGGAGAATACTTCGGTCAACCTTGTGGAGAACAAGCAGAATCAGCTCTCCGACGGCACCGAGACACCGACTGCCGAGGAGCCCGCATTTGCCGTGCTGCACTCCAAGGATGATCTCACGATCAAGGGCAGCGGCTCGCTCGAAATCAATGCCGGTACACAGTACGGCATCCACTGCAACAATGATCTGAAGATCAACGGCGGCAGCCTGACCGTCAACACAGAAAGCGGCGACGCGATCCGCGGCAGAGTTTCTGTCACCGTCAAGGACGGCGTGCTCGATATCAACACCGAGGGCGACGGCATCAAGTCTACAAAGGGCAGCATGACCGTCACCGGCGGAACGATCAACATCAAATCCGGCAAGGATGCGCTGCAGGCAGAGACCGATATGGAGCTCAGCGGCGGCGAAATCCGTGCCTGCGGTGACCGCGGTGTGACGGCACTCGGAAGTGTCACGCTCGGCGACTGCGTCCTGCTCGCGACCTCGACAGAGGAGCCGACTACAGACCTCGGCAATACAAATGCAATCAACCTCAGCTTTACCAAGGAATGGTCCAAGAACAATCCGATCGCGGCGGTCGGCGGCGGCAGCATCGTTTACGATCAGAACACGCTGAAAAAATACCGCTATGCATCGCTCTATGCACCGGCACTCTCCGGCTCGTATGATATCTTTGCGGGCGGCATTCAGGTGCTCCGGAACGGCGAGAGCGGTTTCCGCACCGGCAGTTCCTATACCGGTGTCAACAATACCGATCACGCAGACCTGCTCTACGGACGGCTCTTTGACAGAGACCGCGTCCACAAGATCGAGATCGAGATGAGCAACTGGGATCAGTTCTTCCAGGCCTCCAAGAATGAGGAATGGTATCCCTGCGATATCGTCATTGACGGCGAGCGCTACGAGAATGTCGGCATGCGCTCCAAGGGCAACAGCTCCCAGATGTTCATTGCACAGTCCAGCAGCAAGAAGTACAGCTGGCGCATCAAGCTCGATAAATATGACAAGTATCAGAATTATTACGGTCTGACGGAATTCTGCATGAACAACATGTATTCCGATCCTTCCTGCATGCGCGATATCCTCTGCTATGACGCACTGAAGGAGATCGACGGCGTCGGCCCGAACTGCGCCTACACCGATATGTATGTCAACGGTTCGCTCTACAGCTTCTACTTCCTCGCAGAGCAGCCCGGCACCACCCTCGCGGAGCGTCTTGCAACCGCAGACGGCGCTGTCCTCTATAAGGCGACCGACAAAGCCGGAAACAACGGCGGAGGCGGCTGGGGCTTCGGCGGCGGCGGAAACGGCGGCTACTGCTCCTTCACCGAGAATATGGCACTCGATAACTTCGATGTCAAATTCGGCACGGATGACAGCTTTGAGCACATCGCGGCTGTTAAGTCGGCGATCAACCGCGTTTCTCCCAGTAACTACAAGTTCATCGAGGATGTCATCGACGTTCCGAGCTTCCTCAAGGGCTTTGCGGTCAATTCCGTCATGTGCAACTATGACAGCTACAACGGCACGCTTGCACATAACTACTATCTGATGTACAATGACGGCAAGTGCTATTTTGTCGGCTGGGACTACAACCTCTCGCTCGGCAACTTCATGAACGGCGTTGATTCCGTCAACTCGGATGTCACAACAAGCCTCTATCAGGTGACGGTCAATGACCGTCCGCTGGCAAAGCTGCTGCAGGTCGATGAGTACTACAGAATGTATGTCGGCTATGTCAAGCAGATTGTCAACATGTACAGCAATCCGGAGCAGGCAATCGCGGGCTATGCATCCCTGATCCGCGACCATGTCAAGGCAGATCCCAATTCGTTCTTCACATTCGATAAGTTCGAGTTCAACCTCACCAAAACCGCGAACGGTCTCCAGACCGGTCAGGGCGGCGGAGGCGGCATGTGGGGCGGCTTCGGCGGAATGTGGGGCGGCGGAGGCGGCGGTCAGCCGTTCTCCTTCGGCGGCGAGAGCATTTCCATCGTCGATTTCATCAACAAACGCAATGAGGTCATCCGCCAGAAAATCGGGTTCTGATGAAGTGAAACCGGATTGAGGTGTCTCCGGCGGATTTAGAATGAGGGCTCTGCCCTCAAACTCCCGCTGGGGTCATTGACCCCAGACCCCATGTTTATATGAGTATAAACGAAAGCTGCTCCCATCAGCGTGAATGGGAGCGGCTTTCGTTTTTCTCTTTTCATTTTTCACTATTCGCTCTTCACTTCATGTCAAATGCAGCGAAATAAATGAAGTCGCTCCCTTTCACGAAAAAAGGAGCGACTATTTCTGCATTTGCATAAAAACGGGATTCCAAAGGGTCAGTGACCCTTTGGCGGGTTTGGGCACAGTTTGCGCAGCAATACTGTAAGCCCAATTACAAATCATCGCGGAGCGATACCTCATTACCGGTTCACGAATCTTTTGTGTGGATTGCCGCGACGATTTCATCGAGCAGCGTTTTTGCCTGATCATATGCCTGCTGCATTTCCTCGGCGGAGCTCATGTTCTCTGCCGGAATGCGCAGCGCCAGATAGCTGCCCTCGTGCAGCGGATGCGTCAGACCTGCCTGTTCGGCAAAATCTGTGTTATCCAGCAGCAGACGTCTTCCGCTGACATTGCTGCAATCCGGATAAAGCTCTGTCAGATCGACGAACATATCCTCCGGCTGCAGATATTCCTCCGCCTCCGGATCGACCATCACGAGCATGCATGTGCTGGACTGGAACTGCACCAGAAGCTGCGTATTATACGATGCGGAATATGTGCCGCTGTTTTCCATTGTCGCCTTCGAGACCGGAATATACACCGACTGCACCAGCACCTCGCCGTCTGCGGTGTAATCCGGACACATGGTCTGCAGCCAGTTTGTCAGTTTATCCGTTTCCTCGTAGAATTCCGGATCGTCCGTCAGCAGCAGAATCCGCAGGTCGGGATCCTCGCGCGTGACGTAGTCATACACCAGAAATGACACAACCAGTATACAGAACGCCGCGATGCCGAGCCACCACTTTGCGTGATAGAACCAGTTGCCGATCTTCTGCAGAACCGTATACTGCTTTTCGGTTTCGCGCTCGCGGAAGACCTTGTCGCTGTCCTCAATGACGCCCTGCTTCAGGCGGATGAGATCGACCTTTTCCTCGGCAAGCTCCTTTGCATATTCCTCGCGCGCCTGATAGGCGGCTTCTTCGGCTGCAGCCTGCCGTTTGCGCTCCTTCAGTTCCTCATCCCGCTTGACCTTTGCCTGCAGCTCCATTGCATTGTGAAATGCGGAGACCTTTTTTGCACCGGAAAGATCAGCCGGTTCGTTCTGCGGATCGTTCTGCGTTTTCTGCTGTTTATCCTGCATGATTATCACCCTTTCGAGTTTCCATTATATCACATTCTCCGGAAAAGCGCAACCTTTTTTTGTAATGAGAAATTAGAAATGAGAAATGAGAAACTGCGGAGCCGCCTGCGGCGGATTTGAAATAGTGAGAAAATACGGGAATTGACAATTTGACTTTTCTGTGATAGTATGATACTGATTTTGAAATTCCTGTGACCGCTGCCGGAAAAATTCTGTCGTAATAGGCAGAGGGACCTCACACACCACAGAAAGGGGCTGACCACATGTCTTCCACATCAGATGCGCAGATCATATCGCTGTTTCACGCGCGCGATCAGAAAGCGCTCTCTGAAACACAGCAGAAATACGGCGGATTGTGCCACTGCATTGCGAAAAATATTCTCGGCTCGCGTGAGGATGCCGAAGAATGCCTGAACGATGCGCTCTATAAACTCTGGGAATCCATACCGCCTGCAAAGCCGAAAAATCTGGCGGCATATCTCAGCGTAACCGTGCGCAATCTCGCGTGCAACCGGCGCGAAGCCGCAAAAGCCGCAAAACGCGGCGGCGGGGAGCTGGATGTCGCACTCTCGGAGCTGGAGAATGTCCTTGCTTCGCCGGAGCGTCCGGATGCGGTGCTTGACACAATGGCGCTTTCCGATGCAATCAACCGGTTTCTGGGCGATTTGGAGGCGGAGACGCGCGTCATGTTCGTGCTGCGCTACTGGGGCGATCTGACGATCAGGGAGATTGCCGATAAATGCGGCGCCGGACAGAGCAAGGTCAAGATGACGCTGCTGCGGACGCGCAATGATCTGAAAGCATTTCTTGAGGAGGAGGGTTTGCGATGAGGGAACAGGACTATATGAAAATCATGAACAATCTCCGCGAGGATTACATTACGGAAGCCGTCAGCTGGGACGGCACGGAACAGAAGAACCGCCGCGCGATCAAACGGCTGAGCCTCGGCGTCGGGGCAATTGCTGCGGCATTCGCGGTTGTAGTCGGCGGCATCGGCTACGGCGTATACCGCGACCGGCTCTCTGCAAATTCAAATCATGATCCAAACAACAGCGAGATCGAGCTTGAGCAGATCAATGTCCTCGGCGGGCACGGCGAGATCCGCGGCTATATCGGCTCGGACGGAGAAGGCTTTTTCCGCGATGATACGTATTTTTACCGCAACGGTTTCAAATGGGCGACTGACGGCAGCACGGACATGATTCTGAATTATGACAGCGGTCAGCGTCAGCAGGAGCTTCTGACAGACGGCGAACAGCTCTATATACAGCATGACGGCAATGTCTATGTCACGGACAGCTACGGAGAGGAGACACTTGCTTTTTCAATGGATGAGCTGAGTATGGTAAGGCGCATTCAGAAGCTCTCGAACGGCGATTATTTCGCGCTGGGTTACATGGACACTGACAGTACCGGCGCTGCGGCAGTCCTCTACCATACCGCGACCGGCGAAAGTGAAGAGATCACATTATTAGAAGATACAGTCAGCAGCAATCCAAATCCGGAAAATGCGATCTGTAAATTCAAGTACCGGTTTGATGACAGCAGGGAAGGTTACTATTTTTGGAATTCGGATAAACGGCGCGTGGACTATATGTGTCTGACAGATCCGGAATCGCAGGAAGACAAGAGCTTCAAAGGCATCAACTGCGAAGATTTCCAGTTCACCGGATTTGCTGTTGAAGATGATACGCTTTACTATGAGTACTGCTCGACAACCAGCTTCAATGACGGTCCCTACCGCACCGTGACCGAATATCACACGATGAAGCGCGGCGGTGCGAATGAATTTGGCCTGCGCGGCGATTATGCTGTGTCAACGCAGGATGCTGAAAACGAATCTCCCTGCTTCAGCATCTTCGGGGAGCAGTATGTCTACGGCTTCATGCAGAAGCAGACCGAGGCAGGGCTGCATTTCAAGGTGATGCGGAACCGCTTTGCAATGGATGACGGCGAGCAGGTTGTATTGGATGTTCCGGTGAGCGAGCTGTTCGGCGAGAATCCGCCTGACCGTCTGTTTTCTCCGACTTCGGTCGTCCTCGATACCGGCGATTATCTGATCTTCGATCTGGCGCATTACGGCGAAAACAGCATTAAGAACGGCTATTGGCTGGTACAGCTCAATCTGGAGACCGGCGCGTGGTTCGGTCTCAGATATCCCGAGATTCCTGCGGAGTTCACCGGCGATCCGGAACAGCAGGATTCCGATTCCGGTTTGTACGGCGAAGACCTTGCTTCCGGCTATTGCTCGCCGCTGGATTTCCCGCAGTATTATATTCCGCCTGAGAACGTTGATACGGATAACATCGAGTGTTACCGGATGCTGCCCTTTGCAAAGGCTTCTGCATCGGCACTTGACACCGCGGCACTCGGAGCGCATCTGCCGAACGGCGGTGCATGGAGCAGGCGCGATCCGGATGCAAAGCGCATGACCTATGATGAGGCGTTCAACTGCATCATAAACGGTTCAGTGCTGAATGCATGGGGGATCATGGAGGAACTCTGCAAGCTCTCCGGCGGCTACGATGCAGAGGCATATCTCGAGGACAACATGCTTTCCGACCGCGAATTCTGGCTCGATGACAGCGGCAAGGAGTTTTTCTATGTGATCCTGTACGGAACGGACGGCGTGCCGGAAGAAATCTATCATGCGGAGTTCTACTTCTTTGAATATGATGAGAACGAAAAGCAGTATCGCTACACCATGCTGCCGGACCGCTCGCAGCAGCGTATGTCGGGCAGACAGACGAACGGTATGAATTTCCTCGGCGGAACCGGAATCGTGCATCCGCTCAGCCGCAGTCTTGCGGAGGACGATGAATGGTATTATGATCTGGAGTATGCACGCCGCGCAAAAAAAGATGCGGATGCACCTGAGCTGAAATATGAGCCGCTGCCGGATGAAATCCAGCAGAGAGTGGGACCGAAAGGCGCGCTGGCTGTCATGACGGACGGCATCAGCTATTACGAGGCGGAAGGCTCCTCACTTTACCGCCTTGACAATGACGGCTCGCGGCACTCCGTGATGCTCCATTGTGATGAGATGGCAGGAATTGATCCGGATTCGATCGCATATTATCAGCTTTACATGATGGAAGATGACAAGCTCTTTGTTCTGATCGGCGGAGAGACCGAAGGCTCCCGTGAGGCGCGTCTGATCCCGCTGCTCGCTGATGTCAAGGCCGATGTTGTGACGCCGCTGACAAGTCAGGGCGATACAGCGGAGGAGCAGCTTCAGAGCTGGGTGTACGGCTCCTATACCCCGCAGCGGATCTACACGGCTTCTCATAACGGCAGCATGCTGAATATGTATCGCGCGGAGGATTATGCGGAATCCTGCATCTCGCTGAATCTCACAATGCATGCGGATGTGCATCTGACCGATGACAAGTGGTTTGTCGGCGAGGACGGAAAGCTCTGGTTTATCTGGCAGAACGGCTGGTATTCGATGGAACTCGATGACCGGAAGGATGATTATCTGGAGCCGAAGCTCGTATCTGATAAGATCCCGAATTTTGCAGACTGTGAGCCGATCAGAGGCACGATGAAAATGCTGACATATCTCTCACCGTATGAATCCGCTGAACAGACCGGCGTGCAGCTCTGCAATTATGACGGCACCGATGCAGAAGAATTGCTGAACGGTTCTCCGTGCACAATACGCGGTGCATTCTGTGATAACGGCGTATACCATATTGCAGCAGATGTCGGATCGGCTGATGATCCGCAGCATCCGCTGAAAACCGTGTTCATCACAAAAGACGGCAGCAGCGTCAGCACCGTCGGCGTCGGGGGAGAATAAGGTATCGCTTTGCGATGATTGATAATGGGGACTCCGTCCCCAAGCCCCTGCTGGGGATATTATCCCCAGACCCCGTTTTTATGTTGAAATAGAATGAAGCCGCTCCAATTGGCGTTGATTAGAGCGGCTTCGTTTTGGGCGCACAGCATATCGAAAGTTTTGGTCGCGCTTTTTCAAAAGCTCGCAGAGTCCAGAGGCAGCGCCTCTGGTCGCGCATCGCAATGCGCGAAATCTCTTAGCGTAGTAAGAGCTCGGGGGCTTGGGCGCCTGCGATAGAGGCGCCCATTCTATAATAGCATCCGCGCAGCGGATACTTCTTTTAACGGTATCTTCGATGGATTTGGAATAGGGACTTACAGTATTGCTGCGCAAACTGTGCCTCAGACCCCGCTTAAGGGATACTATCCCTTAAGAATCCCGTTTTGATATGAAGAATATAGAAAAGCCGCTCCGTTCAACGATGATTGGAGCGGCTTTCTCTTATTTCCGTATAAACATGGGGTCTGGGGATAATATCCCCAGCGAGGGGTTTGGGGGCGAGGAGCCCCCATTACAAATCCGTCGGAGACACCTCTTTCAGATAGAAAAGGCATAGCGGTAGATTTCGCCTGCTAAGTTTTTCCAGAGGAACTGTGTACCGTCAAAGGTCATATAGCTGTGCGGCGAGTTTTCCTTCGGGATCGAGACCGAGCCCGGATTCATGAGCGTGAAGTCGCCGTGTTCGCCGCAGGGCTCGCAGACCGGAATATGCGTGTGACCGTGCAGCAGGATATCGCCCCTGTGCAGCGGCGGCAGATTCGCAGCATTCCAGACATGTCCGTGTGTTGCAAAGATCAGGCGGCTGCCCGCGGAGAGCAGGGCGTAATCTGCGAGCACCGGAAAATCGAGCACCATCTGGTCAACCTCGGCTTCGCAGTTGCCGCGCACGCAGAGAATATCATTTGCAAGCGGATTGAGCATCGCAATGACCTCTTTCGGCGCATAGCCTTCCGGCAGATCGTTGCGCGGGCCGTGATAGAGCAGGTCGCCGAGCAGGAGCATGCGGTCTGCCCCTTCCGCTTCGTACCGCTGCAGAAGCTGTCTGCAAAAATGCGCAGAGCCGTGGATATCCGATGCAATCAGCCATTTCATGTGATGTTTTCTCCTTTCAGATAGGCGCGCAGGCGGGCAATTTCGCGCTTGCCGTCCTGATAGCCGAGGTCATAGAGCCTGCCGAGCTTTTCCATATCCGGCTCGAGGCGGCTGACGGTGATCTTCTGCGAGGGGGCAATCACGAAAATGCGTCCGGATGCGGCAAGGGCATCGACGGCATCGCATTCCTGATTATAGCGCACATCGCCCTGCCGCAGGACATCTGCGAATTCCGGATAGCTGCGGCGGTAGAAGTCCTCACGCGAATGGCCGTGGAAATCATGGGACTTCACCGGCTTGCGGAACCCCTCGGGGCGGGTCTTGATAATGACGATATGTTTGAAACCGCGGTCAAGCGCCCACTGATACGGGATGTTGACACTGCATCCGCCGTCAAGGCAGGGATTCTGCCGGATCATCACCGGCTGCGAGATATACGGCATGGAGGCGGAGGCGCGCACCGCCTGATAAATGCTTGAGCCTGAATCCTTGCCGATGAACTCCGGCTTTGCGGTTTTCAGATTCGTCACAACTGCGTAGAATTCGCGGCGCGGATCGTCAAAGCGCTGCCGGTTGAACGGCGGTACGCTCTCCATCTGCCCGAAGACGAAATCAAAGCCGATCAGACCGTGATTGCGCCGGATTGCGTGGAATCCGACATAGCGGCTGTCATGCCGGTAGCGCAGATTGATGCGTCCGGAGCGGCCGATCTGACCGGAGACATAGTTCATGCCGTTCATCGCGCCGGCAGAGACGCCGACCGTACACTGAAAATTCAAGTCTGCTTCCATGAGGGCATCCAGCACACCGGAGGTGTACACGCCGCGGAATGCGCCGCCTTCCAGCACGATGCAGCCCTCGGTGAGCTGCTCCGATGCCAGCGCTGCCGGTAATTCATAGATGCCGGAGTAAATCTGTTTTTTCATCGGTGATCTCCTTCCTGTTAACCACATCTAATTATACTCGCAGATGCGTGAAATGTCAAGGCGGAAAGAAATTAGAAATGAGAAATGAGAAATTAGAAATTGCGGTGTCCGCTGCGCGGACAATTTGAAATATACGGCAGCAGAACCGACAATTGTTATGCGATAGTCCGAATGAAAGCAGACATATATAAATCATGCGCGAAGCGCATACAACAATTTCTCATTTCTAATTTCTCATTTCTCATTATCTAACATTTCTAATTTCTCTTTATCTAATGTGTTATGATACAATAGATAGGTAACAGAGGGAATAGAAAAACAACTTCCAAAATGATATAATGTTAAGTACCACCAAAACACCAATATCAAAAAGGAAGTTGTTTATGAACAGTATAACACAAGAAGCGCACTTTCGTC
>JAFWUX010000168.1 GCA_017523995.1 Oscillospiraceae bacterium
CTGTTCAAGCTGCTGTCCTACCCGAACAAGACATTTTCGAGGGCGCAGCTCATGGACGAGTTCTGGGGCGTGGACTCTGACGCAAGCCTGCGCTCGGTGGACGTGTATATCACAAGGCTGCGTGACAAAACGGCGGTCTGCTCCGGATTTGAGATCAAAACGATCCGCGGTATTGGATATAAGGCGGTACTGAAATGAAGCGGCAGGAAATAGCAAAGGCAGTCAGAAGCAGCCGTTTTCCGAAGTCGATTTTTTTCGGATATTTCGGTGCCTTGCTGCTGCTGTCCGGTGTGCATATCGCACTGCTGCTCGGTATGCAGCGGGCGCATTTCAATGAAATCCTCCTGATCCATGTGATTCTGATTTTCTGGGCACTGGTCGCAGGCGGGTTGACGCTCTACACGCGCCATCAGGTGCGAAAGACCTACGAGCTGCCGATGCTGCGGCTTGCAGATGCAGCGGCAAAGATCGCACAGGGCGATTTTTCGGTGCGCGTCGAGCCGATCAATGAACGTGAGAAATTTGACTATCTCGATTATATGATAGAGGATTTCAACAAAATGACAGAGGAGCTTGGCAGCATTGAAACGCTCCGTGTGGACTTTTTTTCAAATGTTTCCCACGAGATCAAGACGCCGATCGCCGTGATCCAGAATGCAGCAGAAATGCTGAAAAAGCCCGGCCTGTCCGAGGAAAAACGACAGGAATACGTTGACACGGTCACAAATGCTGCCAAACGTCTGAACACACTCATCACGAATATCCTGAAGCTCAACAAGCTGGAAAAGCAAAGCATAACGCCTCATGTCAGTGCGTTTGATCTGTGCGATCAGCTTGTGCAGTCTGCACTGCTGTTTGAATCAATATGGGAGGAAAAGAGCATTGAGTTTGAAGCAGACATTGCAGACGAGCGCAGGCTCATCACCGCCGATGCGGAGCTTCTTCCGCTGGTGTGGAACAATCTGCTTTCTAATGCGTTCAAGTTTACAGAGAATGGCGGAACGGTCACACTTCGGGAATACTCCGGAAACGGAAAGGTCATTGTCGAGATCGAGGACACCGGCTGCGGCATGGACGAGCAGACGAAAAAGCACGTCTTTGATAAATTCTATCAGGGCGACACCTCCCATTCTACTGAAGGGAACGGTTTGGGACTCGCGCTTGCGCTGCGTGTGTTGCAGCTTTCGGGCGGTGAAATTGATGTGCAGAGCGAACCGGGTAAGGGTACTAAATTTACCGTGACACTGAATATTTAGCGGAAAGCTGTCAGCTTACAGGGCTGGCAGCTTTTTAATATAACTGCAACAAAACTCAAACCTTACTGCAACAAAAGGGTAGTAAAATACAGACATACCAAATGAAACAGGAGGTCGCCTGAATGAGAAAGCGTATTGCGGTCATTGCAGGAATCGCTGCTGCTGCCGGTGCAGTCATCGGTATGCTTGTATGGAGGGAGAAAAAATGAGTGTGATCGAAGTAAACAAACTCACAAAGGATTACGGTCACGGGAGAGGAATTTTCGATGTTACTTTTGAGGTGCATAAGGGTGAGACGCTCGGTTTCCTCGGCCCGAACGGCGCAGGCAAATCCACGACGATGCGCCATCTTATGGGTTTTGCTAAGCCCCAGAGCGGGACGGCGAGCATCGGCGGCCTTGACAGCACGGCAAAGCATCACGAGATCCTCAGAAATGTCGGCTATCTGCCCGGAGAGGTAGCACTCCCCGACGGCTTGACGGGCAGACAGTTTATCGAGATGATGCTTGCAATGAAGGGCACGGTCGGCAAGGGGCGCTCGGAAGAACTGCTTGAACGCTTTGCGCTGAATCCGGCCGGCAATGTAAAACGAATGAGCATCGGCGAAAAACGCAAGCTGGCGGTCGTTACGGCTTTTATGTCAGACCCCGATATTCTTCTGCTCGATGAGCCGACAAGCGGTCTTGACCCTGTGATGCAGGACGTATTTATCGACTTTATCCGTGAGGAGAAAAGGCGCGGCAAAACGATACTGCTTTCAAGCCATATTTTCAGCGAGGTCGAAGCCCTCTGTGACCGCATTGCGATCATCAAGGACGGCAGACTGATATCCACCGTAGATGCCGCTGATGTCAAGCACGGGCTGAAAAATGAGTTTACAATAGAATTTGAGACCAATGATGACTATGATAGATTCGTTCATTCGGGGCTGAATCCCGAAAAGGGCAATAAATCGTCTAAAAAGTGCGTGATCTCTGTTCCCGATCAACTGACAAATGCCTTTTTGTCGGCTCTTTCAAAGTGCCGTATCAGAAGTATTGACGAGCATTCCGTCAGCCTTGAGGAATACTTCATGCACTTTTATAAGAACGATAAGAGATTCGGTGTGGGGGGTGTGCAAAATGCCTGAGATCATCAAAATCCAGCATATGACCAAGGATTACGGCAAAGGGCGTGGAATATTCGATTTCAATATCTCGATCAATGAGGGCGAGGCATATGGGCTTGTGGGCACGAACGGCAGCGGAAAGACAACTACGATGCGTCACCTTATGGGCTTTCTTGCTCCCGACAGCGGAAGCTGCGAGATCGGCGGAATCAACTGCCGTCAGCATCCCGATCAGATTGCGAAGCGTGTAGGCTATGTGCCGGGGCAGATAGATTTTCCCGATGTAGGCAGCGGAACAAATTTCCTGAAAATTCAGGCGCAGTATCTCGGCATCAAGGATATGAGCTACACAGAAAAGCTGATAGATCTGTTCAAAATCGACACCTCTGCACCGCTGAAAAGAATGAGCAAGGGCATGAAGCAGAAAATGGC
>JAFWUX010000169.1 GCA_017523995.1 Oscillospiraceae bacterium
AATAGATGCGCAGGATTTTTGTCATGAGACAAGGCAGAAAGCCGCAGCCTTGCTGACGCAAGGCAAGGATTTCTAACGCAGTATCATGGCAAAAAGACAAGCAGATATCTTCAAGAGATAGTTGGGACATCAATATAAATCTGTATGGTCTCTGCGGGACTGCGCGGTCTGTTCCGGCGTATTCTGCCGGATCGCCTGACAGCCCCGAAGCAGCAGAACCGCCGCTGCCGCGGTCAGTATGAACGGAGCATATTCCGCAAATGCAGGCCGGATCGTCCGCGGAAGGGGAAGTGATGAACGCAGAGAAGGCACACACTCCCCCATCAGAACCTTTGCAGTGAACTGTGCAAACAACAAGCCTATCAGCCCGATCATGCCCTGCATGCGCCAGACCAGGAGCGGCAGGCGCTTTTCCGTCTGCCGGAAGGGATATGTCCTGCTCAGCAGCAGGAACCGGATCAGCGCAAACAGCTGCAGGCTCAGTATCGCGCCTGCGGCAAAGCAGAGCGGATGAATCATGACCACTTCGCAGGTTATTTTTATCAGGCGCCCGTCGCCGGTCAGCCTTTCGGCTTTTGCGGTTTCAAAGGTCGGGGACATGCCGGCGTACATCAGCAGCGAGGTCAGAAAACCGGCTGCCCAGACAGCAAGCCAGCAGAGCGCCGTCAGCAGGATGCTTTTCAGCGGCTTATACGGCTTCATGCGGCACCCGCTTTCTGTTCCGGACGGTCAGGATGCAGAGGATCAGCAGCAGAATGAGCGTGAACGCCGGAAAGAGCACAGCGCAGGAATTGACCAGCGTGTCATATCTGCCGAAGGTGATGCTGCCCATCAGACCGAGCCGCAGAACCAGCACAAAGACATTGCCCGTCAGCATCAGCAGGATGCCCAGCGGCACCAGCAGACACCAGAGCACAATCCAGACGGGCTGCTGTTCCAGAACACAGCAAAAATCCTGCCGCAGCCATCTGCGCAGGACTGCTGTCAGACCGGCGAATCCGAGCACGGCACCGATCAGCCACATCAGCGGATTGATCTTGTAAAGCTCCGAGGTGAACAGAAAAGAGCTGCTGGTCTCGCCGGTCGATTTCATGAACAGATACTGGATGCAGAGTGCGACTGCCGAGACTGCGCAGCAGATCAGAAGATGCAGCGCAGTCAGCAGCAGATTTTTCAGCGGTGTTCGTGTCATAAAGATTGTCCTCTTGTTATACTTCGGGATGATGTTCATCGCGCGCGCGCTTCATTGCGGCAAGGCGCGCACGAACCTCCTCCGGTGTCGGGAGCATATCCGGATTGCCCTGCTTGACGGCATGCGACGGAATTGCGGTCATATCTGCGAGCATTGCCGAAGGATCTATCTGCGGCAGTGCTGTCTCATTGACCTGCGGCGTCTGCGCGGAAAGTGCATCGAGTGCCGCATCCGACGGGGCGGAGAGCAGCTCCGGCTTCGGGGCAAACTGCCGCGCGCTGCCGGGCATATCGGTGATGCCGAGCGTTTTCTCCGTGACGGCAGGAATCTTTACCTCCGGCGGCAGCTTGACCGGTGCCGGATCGGAAAACAGATTCGGGGACGGTGCAAATGCAGACTGTGCTGAAACCGTCGGCGGCGTCAGCGCCTGCTGCGGTGCGGCGGTGCCGGACATCTGTGCGGGCGCCTGCTGCGGCGCACTGATGCCTTTCATATGCGCGGATGCCTGCTGCTGCCGGATGCGGACATCTGCGGGGAGTTCATAGCGGGCAGGGGTATCTGCCTCAACAGAGAACAGCGGATAGCCCGGCTGTGTTTTCAGCTCGTCATTCCGGTTGCAGAGCATCTGCGCCCAGATATTCAGCGCGATGCCTGCGGCAAGAAAGAGCAGGTTTGCGCCGGAGAATGTGCCGTTTCTGCGCAGAAGGATCATCAGCAGACCGAATACGTCAATGCCGAGCAGAATCAGGCTCGGGACGCGCATTTTCGTCGCTGTCAGCCAGCCCAGCACAATCGTTGCAAGACCGAGCAGAATCTGGAAGGTACCGGCGGACATCGCGTTATAGAAGATGCCCGGACCTTCCGCATTGCCCTTGACCGTGGAGAGCGCACCGGCAAAGAATGCCGTGCTGAAAATCATGGCGCCGAGGATGATGCTGCACCACATATAGGTGCGGAAGCCTTTGTTGACTGCTGCCATCTGCAGGCGGTTGTTTTCATATTGTGCTGCAACTTCGGGTGAAATACGCATAGCCGGATCTCCTTCTTGTCATGGCGTCTCAGCGGCGCTTCTTTTTTCTGCGGTTCGGGTTCGGATTCTGACCGCCCTGCTTCTGCGGCTCCTTTTTTGCAGGCTGACCTTCCGTCAGTGCTTTGGCTTTTGCCTCTGCCTCGGCAAGGATTTTCTGCGTGCGCGCCTCAGCCTCTGCAAGGATTGCAGCGGCGGCGGCTTCTGCATCTGCACGCTCCGGCGCGACGGTTTCGGCTCTGGATTCCGCCGGTGCAGGTTTCTCCGGCTCTGCCGGTGCGGGGGCTTCTTCGATGATATCTGTCATTGCGGATTCGGCTGCTTCGGCGGTTTCGGAGACGGCTTCGGCGGGCGTCTGTTCCGGCTCCGCAGAGACAGTCTCCGGCTCTGCGGATGCAGTCTTCGCATTCGCCTCTGCGGCGGGCTTTTCGGTGCTGCGTGCTTCATTCAGATGCTTCTGCAGCGATTCGACAAGCGCATTGCCTGCCTCCTCAGCCTTATCCTTTTCCTCCGGCTCGGTATAGCCGAATTCGGTCTTCTTTTTCTTCTTTCTGCGCAGGGAGTAATCCGTTGTGAACAGTGTGGATTTGGTTCTGCGCTCGCCCTGATGCGCAAGAAGGGTCTGGATGACGATATCGGATTTGGAGATATCGAATTTCTCGTGGAATTCGGGATAGCCTTCCATCTGCGCGAGTGCCTGCTCACGCCGCAGCTCGCGGATGGAGAAATAATAGAACACAACGCCGACAACGCCGATCAGCGCGGAGAGATAATCCAGACGGAACACGCCGATCAGCGTGACCATTGCGTACCATGCGCCGAGAATGATGTTCAGCGTGCGGTAATTCGCCCATGCCAGATATCCGAGCACGATGATTGCCATGCCGAACAGAATCTGGAAAATGCCGCCGGTCAGGATTGCCTCCGGCTTGTCAAGCGTCAGATAGGGACGGCTCAGCAGATCGAACATTGCAATATACTTTTTGAAAATCGAGAAGAAACATACAATAATGCACAGCACCAGATTGCAGAAAAATGTACGGCGGTGTACTTTATCAATGTCGTGCATCTGCATCCGGCAGTATTCATAGTGGGAGTCGCTTTTTTCAAGGTGTACGATTTTCGGCTTTTCTTCTTCAAACGGATTGACATTCAGCTCTGACATAACAATTCATCCTTTCCAATCAAAATTTTATCCGGTTCGGTTTTGTGCGGGTGTATTTGCCTCAGATACGCTTCATCAGCATCCCTCTTTTTCCTGTGCGTTCCCTATTTTATATAGTCTCTGTTCAAAAATCTTCGAGTGTATCCATGAGTTCGCTGTGCTGCTCTGCTTTGTGCACGAGCGGATCAGCCCCCTGACTGCGCTCCTGATAGCCGGTCAGATCGGTATTCAGCGCCTCGGCGCGGTCATCGAGCAGATCGTGCATATCGCTGCTGTCTTCGGATACGGCAACACGGGCGCCGGTTTCGACGGCACGTTTTCTCGCGGTGAAATCCCAAGCCTTTGCGGCTGCCTCCTGCCGGTTGACCTCAAGCTGAAACTGCGGAAAGCCCTCCTCTTTGGAAAGCTTTGCCCAGAAGACATCGCAGATCATAGCCGCTGTCAGCGGGATCGGCTGGATGACGCCGAGATACCGGACAGCGCCGCCGCCGATGCCAATGGAAATCAGTGCGAAGACGCCGAGCGTGATGCGCCAGTCTCTTTTATAAACGGCAAAGACCGCTGCAGCCATCAGCACAATGCCTGCGAGCGCGAGGAAGAATTCACCGAGCCCGCGCAGCAGCGTCAGACCGCCGAGGATGCTGTCCAGCAGCGCCGGAACAACCTCTCCGAGTGCTGCAACCACTGTGATCAGCATTGCAATGCCAAGGATTTTTTCAATGGAATCTCTGCGCTTGCGCAGCCTGCTGTATCGCGCAAGGCGTTCGTCTTCTGTGTATAAACTAGGCATAGTTGTTCTCCTGTGATTCAGAGCGCGTCCAGTCCGCCGACATCCTCCGGCTTCAGCGTCTGTTTGCGCTCGAAGCCCGGTGCATCGGGATTCAGCGGCTGCATCCGGTCGAAAGACGGCTCGGCAGCGTGTACCAGCGGATCACTGCCGGCACCGCGGTTATGATAATTTTGCAGCATGGCAGGCAGTGCATCCGGTGCAGCCTTCTCCTCGACGGCGTTCATATGTGCATGCGGATCGAGTGCCTGCTGCTCTGTGCGGACGCCCGCTGCAAGGGCACGCTGCTGCATAAAGCTGATCTGTGATTTCTCCCGCGTTTCCTGCTCGGTGAAATCAATCCGGAACAGCGGGAAGCCCTCCTCGCCTTTGAGCTTGCTCCATTTTAATCCGGCATAGATCGAGCATCCCAGCGGGAGCAGCGTCATGGTACCGATATAAAATGCGCAGAACCAGCCGGCAAAGGTGAGCAGCGTCACGCCGACGGCTGCGGCAAGCGAAAATACCCAGTTTCTGCCAGCGATGCCGTAGAATCCGGCTGCGAACACGAGCAGATTCGGCAGCAAGTGATAGGGCTGCAGCTTTGCGATGCTGTTGACGCCGAGTCCGACAGCCATTCCGGGGGCAAACCCGCCGCCCACAACCTCTGCGAACACCAGAAGCAGGTAAATGCCGATGCAGATGCCGAAGATGATCTCACATTGTTTCTTGCATTTGCGGCAGGCAAAATAGCGCTGCTCGCGGACTTCATCCGTATAGATACTTGTCATGAATGCTGCACACTCCTGTCTGTGTATATAGATACTCCATATTATTATATCACATAAAAAGTGAAATTGCAATGGGAAAATGCGAAAAAATCGCCTCAGACCTTGATGCGGAATGAGAAATGAGAAATGAGAAATGAGAAATTGCGGTGTCCGCTCCGCGGACAGATTTGAAATATAGTGAGGAGATAGGAGTGAGGAGTTGATGAAAATGAGAAATGAGAAATTAGAAATGAGAAATTGTGGTGTCCGCTCTGCGGACAGATTTGAAATAGTGAGGAGATAGGAGTGAGGAGTTGATGAAAATGAGAAATGAGAAATTAGAAATGAGAAATTGTGGTGTCCGCTCCGCGGACGGATTTGAAATAGTGAGGAGATAGGAGTGAGGAGCGGCGGATTTTCTGCCGGAAATTTCGGTGCGGCAGCAGGAGAACAAATGTGCTGGGATAAGGATGTATAAAAAAGCCACGCTTCGGCTTGCGAAACGCGGCAGAATTGCCAAATATTTCAGCTGATGCTTGACAAATGGCAGGTTATAGAATATAATAGTAGAATGCCTGACTAGGCACAAGCGGCTTTTCTCCGCGTAATAGTATAGCATAGATTCGACGGCTTGTCAAGTCCCCCGAAAATATTTCCGGAGACGCACACGCTGCCCGAGGCTGTGCGCCGCGATACAAAAGACAGGAGGTTTTTGCCCATGAGCCCTAAAACCAATCCGGATACGCAGACAGTGGTTGCGGTCAAGGATGTGCAGGTCGGAAAAAACACACGCAAAAGCTTCGGCAAAATTGATGAGGTCCTGCAGATGCCGAACCTCATTGAGGTGCAGAAGACTTCTTATCAGTGGTTTTTGACCGAAGGCCTGCGTGAGGTGTTCCGCGATGTGGCTGCGATCACCGATTTCAACGGCAATCTGGAGCTGAGCTTCATTGATTACCGCATCGACGACACCCCGAAGTATACCATTGCCGAGTGCAAGGAGCGCGATGCAACATACGCCGCCCCCCTGCGCGTCAAGGCGCGTCTCTGGAACAAGGAGACCGACGAGGTCACAAGCAGTGAGATCTACATGGGCGACATGCCCCTGATGACCGAAAGCGGCACCTTTGTCATCAACGGTGCGGAGCGTGTTATCGTCTCGCAGCTCGTTCGTTCTCCGGGCGTTTACTACAGCTTCACCCGTGATAAATCCGGTAAGACGCTGTTCACGACGACTGTTATCCCGAACCGCGGTGCATGGCTGGAATACGAAATGGATTCCAACGATGTTGTTTCGGTCAAGATCGACAAGAACAGAAAAATTCCGATCACGAAGTTCATCCGTGCACTCGGTCTCGGTACCAATGCGGAGATTTTTGAGCTGTTCGGTGACGATCCCAGACTGAAGGCGACCATTGAACAGAAAGAGGAAGGCATCACCGACGATGCCGAGAAGAACATCAATGAGGCACTGCTCGAGGTCTACAAGAAGCTGCGTCCGGGCGATCCGGCGACGGTTGATGCGGCAAAGACGCTCTTTAACAACCTGTTCTTCGATCCGAAGCGCTATGATCTCTGCCGCTTCGGAAGATATAAGTACAACAAGAAGCTCGGCATCGGCTCGCGCCTGATTGATCAGGTGCTTTCGCGCCCGGTTGTCAGCTTCATGACCGGTGAACTCATTGCCGATACCGGTACAAAGATCACGCCGGCGCTTGCGCAGGAAATCGAGCAGGCTGGCGTTTATGAAGCGTACGTTGAGGCTGAGGTCCGCGAAACGCATGTCGATGAGAAGAAGCATGAGCTCGTCGCGGAATTCGTTGAGCGTGAGGTCAAGGTTGTCGGCAGCGGCATGGTCGATATCACACCCTATGCCTCTGTCCTGATCGACGGCTTTGTCAAAGAGGACTACGGCATCAATGAGAAGGTCTCCGCAAGAGTCCTCAAGGGACTGCTTGAGGATGCCGACGGCGACGGCGAGAAGCTCGGCAGACTGATCCGCGCAAACAAGGACGATCTCGTCCCGAAGCATATCGTCCGCGACGATATTTTTGCAACGATCAGCTACTTCTGCAACCTCTGCGACGGCCTCGGCAACACCGATGACATCGACCACCTCGGCAACCGCCGTATCCGTTCGGTCGGCGAGCTGCTGCAGAACCAGTTCCGCATCGGCTTTGCAAGAATGGAGCGTGTCATCCGCGAGCGCATGAGCCTGCAGGCACAGGATGCCGAGACGCTCACCCCGCAGACACTCGTCAATATCCGCCCGATTACCGCTGCGATCAAGGAGTTCTTCGGTTCCTCCCCGCTCTCGCAGTTCATGGATCAGAACAACCCGCTCGCAGAGCTGACGCATAAGCGCCGTCTCTCCGCGCTCGGTCCGGGCGGTCTGACCAGAGACCGTGCAGGTTTCGAGGTCCGTGACGTTCACTACTCGCACTACGGCAGAATGTGCCCGATCGAGACGCCGGAAGGTCCGAACATCGGTCTGATCTCCTATCTCGCATCGTTCGCACGCATCAATATCTACGGCTTCATCGAGGCACCGTACCGCAAGGTTGACAAGAAGACCGGCGTGGTTACCGATGAGGTTGTCTACATGACAGCTGACGTCGAGGATACCTATTATGTCGCACAGGCGAACGAGCCGCTGACGGAAGACGGCAAGTTCGCAAGACGCCGCGTCACCGCGCGTCACCGCGACCAGATCCTTGAATGCGATCCTTCGCTGATCGACTTCATGGATGTCTCCCCGAAGATGGTTGTCTCCGTTGCAACGGCAATGATCCCGTTCCTCGAGAACGATGACGCGAACCGTGCCCTCATGGGCTCGAACATGCAGCGTCAGGCTGTTCCGCTCCTCAAGACCGAGCGCCCGTTCGTCGGCACCGGTATGGAGTACAAGGCGGCTGTCGATTCCGGTGTCTGCGTCCTCGCGAAGGAAGCAGGTACGGTTGTTTCCGTCAGCGCGGATGAAATCGTCATCAAGACCGGCGCACGCGAGGATGACGTTCACCGCTATCAGCTCATCAAGTTCCAGCGCAGCAACCAGGGCACCTGCGTCAACCAGAGACCGATTGTTTCGGTCGGCGATCAGGTGACCGAAGGTCAGGTCATTGCGGACGGCCCTGCAACCTGCGACGGTGAAATCTCCCTCGGCAAGAACGCCCTCATCGGCTTCATGACCTGGGAAGGCTACAACTACGAGGACGCAGTTCTGCTGAACCAGCGTCTTGTCCGCGAGGACGTCTTTACCTCGGTTCACATCGAGGAATATGAACTCGAGTGCCGCGATACCAAGCTCGGCGCCGAGGAAATCACACGCGATATCCCGAACGTCGGTGAGGATGCACTGAAAGACCTCGATGACCGCGGTATCATCCGCATCGGTGCAGAGGTTCACGCAGGCGATATCCTCGTCGGCAAGGTCACCCCGAAGGGCGAGACCGAGCTGACCGCCGAGGAAAGACTACTCAGAGCAATCTTCGGCGAAAAGGCGCGTGAGGTCCGCGATAACTCCCTCAAGGTGCCGCACGGCGAATCCGGTATCGTTGTCGATGTCAAGATCTTTGACCGCGAAAACTGCGATGAACTCGGTCCGGGCGTCAATCAGATCGTCCGCTGCTACATCGCACAGAAGCGTAAGATCTCCGTCGGTGACAAGATGGCGGGCCGTCACGGAAACAAGGGTGTTGTCTCCCGTATCCTGCCGGAAGAAGATATGCCGTTCCTCGAGGACGGTACCCCGCTCGATATCTGCCTGAACCCGCTGGGCGTTCCGTCCCGTATGAACATCGGTCAGGTGCTCGAGGTTCACCTCGGCATGGCGGCAAAGGCACTGGGCTGGCACATCATGACGCCGGTCTTTGACGGCGCACATGAGGATGATATCCGCAAGTGCTTCCGCCTCGCACAGGAGCGCAACGATGCAATCAATGCAGAGAAGACGGAGCAGACCTTCAAACTCGCTCCGATGGACAAGGTCATTGATACCACCTCGATTCCGCTCTCCGAGGACGGCAAGTTCACCGTCTATGACGGCAGAACCGGTGAAAAATTCGATAACCGCGTTACCGTCGGTTATATGTACTATCTGAAACTCCACCACCTCGTTGACGATAAGATTCACGCTCGTTCCGTCGGTCCGTATTCGCTGGTTACCCAGCAGCCGCTCGGCGGTAAGGCACAGTTCGGCGGTCAGCGTTTCGGTGAGATGGAGGTCTGGGCGCTCGAGGCTTACGGCGCGGCTTATACGCTGCAGGAGATCCTGACGGTCAAGTCTGACGATACGACCGGCCGTGTCAACACCTACGAGGCAATCGTCAAGGGACAGAATGTCCCGAAGCCGGGTATTCCGGAATCCTTTAAGGTGCTCATCAAGGAAATGCAGTCCCTCGGTCTGGATGTCCGTGTGCTCGATGAGGATCATCAGGAGATCGACTTGAAGCAGAGCTTCGATGACGATCTGCCGCCGCGCGGACCTTCCGACTTCGATGACGAGAATACCGCAGACACCACGCACTACGAGAACGAGGATATGGGTGCGGCAGGCTATAACACCGCAATGTACGGTGAGGATACCGAGACCCATGAAATCGAGCACGATGAGGCAGATTCCTCTGCGGAGGACGAAGAGGATGAGTTCGGCTTCGACGATCAGGATGATTCCGCTGCCTACGATGAGAACGCAGAACATGACGATCTCTTCGGTGCAGACGATATCTGAGCCCGATCACGCGAACGAAACGGTAATATGCAGCACGGCGGCGTCTGATTGCGCTGTGCTGCATCCCCGACATATAACAAGGAGGGAACACTTTGGAATTCACCACCTTTGATTCCATAAAAATCGGTCTTGCTTCCCCTGAGCAGATTCAGAAGTGGAGCTACGGCAAGGTCGAGCGTCCGGAAACGATCAATTACCGTACACAGAAGCCGGAAAAAGGCGGTCTGTTCTGCGAAAAGATCTTTGGACCGACCAAGGACTGGGAGTGCTACTGCGGCAAGTTCAAGAAGGTTCGCTTCAAGGGCAAGGTCTGCCCGAACTGCGGCGTTGAGATCACCAGAGCAAAGGTCCGCCGCGAGCGCATGGGTCACATCGAGCTCGCTGCACCGGTTGCACACATCTGGTATTTCAAGGGCACACCGGCATGCATCCGTCAGGTACTCGGCGACCTCTCCCAGAAGGATCTGGAAGCTGTTATCTATTTCACAAAGTATATCGTCACCGATCCGGGCGATCCGGACCCGGTGCATGAAGGTCAGTATGTGACCGGTCTCCTCAAGCAGCAGACGCTGACCGAGGAGGAATATCAGCAGGCTTACGCGAAGAACCCCGGCGCCTTCAAGGCGGAGATCGGTGCAAGCGCAATCCTGCACCTGCTGCAGGAGTTCAGTCAGGACCGCTACGATAAGTTCCGCGATCAGCTGATCTCTGAGGGCAAGCTGAACCTCGAGCCGGATGAGCTCGAAGCCTGCAAGAACTGCGAGCTCGGCAGAAACTGCCGCGAGTGCTCGTTCTGCGCTGCCGCTGAGGATGAGGAGTGGAAGAACAACCTCGTCATGGCTTGCGACCAGCTCAAGAATGAAGTCAAAAAGCTCGATGAGAAGTCTTCCGGCAGAAGCACCACGCAGAAATCCCAGAAGCGCGGCAAGCTCTTGAAGCGTCTCGAAATCCTCGAGGCATTCCGGCAGTCCGGCAACCGTCCGGAGTGGATGGTCATGACCATTCTGCCGGTCATTCCGCCTGATATCCGCCCGATGGTCATGCTCGACGGCGGCAGATATGCAACCTCTGACCTGAATGACCTCTACCGCAGAGTCATCAACCGCAACAACCGTCTTGAGCGGATGCTCCAGCTCAATGCTCCGAGCATCATCGTCCGCAATGAGGCGCGTATGCTGCAGGAGGCTGTCGATGCCCTCATCGACAACGGCAGACACGGCAAGGATGTCACAGGCCCGAACAACCGTAAGCTGAAATCGCTCTCCGATATCCTTAAGGGTAAGCAGGGACGTTTCCGTCAGAACCTGCTCGGTAAGCGTGTTGACTATTCCGGCCGTTCCGTTATCGTTGTCGGTCCGGAGCTGAAAATGTATCAGTGCGGTCTCCCGAAGGAAATGGCACTGGAGCTCTTTAAGCCGTTTATCCTCAAGCGTCTTGTCGATATGGGCAAGATTCAGAATATCAAATCCGCCCGCAAAAAGGTGGACAGACCGGATGACGATGTCTGGGATGCACTCGAGCACGTCATCAAGGAGCATCCGGTGCTCCTGAACCGTGCGCCTACCCTGCACAGACTGGGTATTCAGGCATTCGAGCCGGTGCTCGTCGAGGGCAGAGCGGTCAAGCTGCATCCGCTGGTTTGTACCGCGTTCAACGCCGACTTCGACGGCGACCAGATGGCAGTCCACCTGCCGCTTTCCGCTGAGGCACAGGCGGAAGCCCGCTTCCTCATGCTCGCTGCGAACAACCTGCTCAAGCCTTCCGACGGTAAGCCGGTTGCGGTTCCGACACAGGATATGCTGCTCGGCTCCTATTACCTCACCATGGTCAAGGACGGCGAGCCCGGCGAGGGCAAGGTCTTCCGCGATGTCGATGAGGCAATGATGGCTTAC
>JAFWUX010000170.1 GCA_017523995.1 Oscillospiraceae bacterium
CCCCGCCACAGGGCTATTAGCCCTTTGGAATCCCATTTTTATATATGGATAGATGAAGCCGCTCAGGTTTGCTGGAGCGGCTTTGTTTTGGGCGCACGGCATATTAAAAGTTTGCGGGGTCGAGGGGCAGAGCCCTCGCCGCACTCCGCAGAGTGCGGAATTCTCCTGCGTCAAGAGCTCCGCAGGGGTGAATCCGATAAAACGATCCGGTGGATCGTTTTTCGGAGAGGGGCACCCTGCGATAGAGGGCGCCCCTGAGTGAATTGCAGAGCAATTCACAGGAGTCCGCAACTCCATAAGTTGTTAGCCTTGCTGCCCCATACCCCTGCCAGAGATTTTTATATATGGATAGAAGAAAGCCGCTGAATGTGCGTGATGCCAATTCAGCGGCTTTTTTATGATCACATGTTGCTGCGATAGTATTCTTCGATGACGAGTTCGGGCGCGTCTGCTGAATCGCTGCGATAAACATTGTGCGTCTTGAAATGCAGCTTATCCGCAAGATCGTCATATATGCGGAACAGCGGATTCGGCGCGAAAACACGGCTTTCTTCGGATTCGAGCCTCGCAAGATCATCATTTAAATTACGCATCTCATCCGCTTGATAGTGATACGCGATGCGGGCACAGACAAGCGTTTCCTGTTTGTCATAATACATCGTGACCGTTGCAGGCTGCTGAATGGGAAACAGCGTGTACGCCGGAAAATCGACGGATATTGCGGAAACATCCTGCGAATTTTTCTTGTAACCGCCCTCTGCTTTGGAGAGGATCGGTATGCTTGCTTCGCTGTGGACCGGCGTCTGATCGCTCTGCCCGAATTCATAGATGCCGCAGAAATCCTCCCTGGCAAAATGATCCTCGCCGATATTCCGATCCATGACGTCGGGCATATTGGGGAAGAGCCGCACATCCTGGACATAGAGGAAAAATCCGGCAGTCAGCGCAAGAGCCGCAAGAATGATGAAAATGATAAGGACGATGATACCGCGTTTTTTAGCGGGCTTTTTGGACTGAGCTGGCATACGGCTCCCCTCCTCAAAATAGTGTTGCATATAGTATAACATATTGTCCAATAAAAAGCAAGTACCGCTTTTGTTGTCATCGTGATAGAAATATGATCAAAAAACTGAGGCGCCGGCATTTCGCCGACGCCTTTGTTTTTGTGATGTTGTCCGCTTAGCCGAGAACAGCAATGACCTCGTGCTCGCCGCCTTCTGCGAAGACCGGAACGACATTGCCTTCGATTGTCTTGCCGTCAACCGTCAGGGACTTGACGCCCTTGGAGACGTGATCCGGATTCTTGACAGTGATGTTATAGGTTGCGCCGCGGAACTTTCTGGTTGCGGTGAAGCCGTCCCATGCATGCGGGATGGACGGATCAACCTTCAGACCGTCGAAGTCTGCGGAGATACCGAGGATATACTGCGAAATTGCGACGAAGTTCCATGCCGCCGTACCGGTCAGCCACGAATTCTTGCCCTCGCCGAATCTGCTTGCATCCTTACCTGCGATCATCTGACCGTAGACATACGGCTCGGTCTTGTGCAGGTCGGAGATTTCCTCATTGAATGCCGGTGCGATCTTGCTGTAGTATTCAAATGCCTTGTCGCCTCTGCCTGCATAAGCCTCAGCGCAGATGATCCATGCATTGTTGTGGGTGAAGATACCCGCATTCTCCTTGTAGCCGCCCGGGTAGGTCGAGATTTCGCCGTACTCAATGTAGTACTTGGTGAATGCCGGATTGTTCAGCACCAGACCGTACTTGGTGTTCAGGTATTTGTCGATGGAGTTGAGCGTCTTGATGTCAGCGCCCTGATCCTTACCGATCTCGGACATGACAGCGAAGCCCTGCGGCTCGATGAAGATCTTGCCTTCCTCGCACTCCTTGGAGCCCATCTTCTTGCCGAATGCATCATATGCACGGAGGAACCATTCGCCGTCGAATGCGGATTCCATGACATTCTTCTTCATCTTGTCGATTTCAGCCTGTGCCTTTGCAGCCTCGTCATCCTTGCCCAGATGCTTCAGGATGCCGACATAGGTCGGGCCGACATAGGTGAACAGCGCAGCAACCATGACGGACTCTGCAACCTTGGAATAACCGCCCTCAGCCTTGAACTTCGGGTTGGTGTAGGTCTGGAAGCTCTCGCCCGGCTTATCGGAGAAGCAGGAGAGATTGATGCAGTCGTTCCAGTCCGCGCGCATTGCGAGCGGCAGACCGTGCGGACCGAGATTGTTGACGATGTGATAGAAGGAGACATTCAGGTGGTCGAGCATCGGCTTTGCCTTGGATTCGTCGTTGTCATAGGGAACGAGCTGATCCAGAATGCCCCAGTCTCCGGATTCCTTGATATAAGCGCCGACGGAAAGGATCATCCACAGCGGGTCATCGGAGAAGTCGCCGCCGATATCGGA
>JAFWUX010000171.1 GCA_017523995.1 Oscillospiraceae bacterium
ACCGATTCCTCCTCGTGTCAGTCTAAAATACTCCAAATTAGTCCATTGGACTAATTTAGACTGTCTCAATCGTTCTAAAGAAGTCCAATGACTTGCTTAGGACTCCATTATACCATTTTGGACACTGGAGGGGAAGACGCGAAACATTTTACCCTTACTAATTTCAAGCCAATTGCACACGAAATCGTATATCTGAAACTTGAGATCAAACTTTGCCTTTTTTAGAATGGCTATCCGCCGCAGTATAAGCCCGGAAGTATTCAGAAAGGTTATGGAGCACGCTCGTAAAAGATGGCTCACAAAAATCATCACTCCGCATTCAGCGACCACCCATGATCGCCGTGATAGATCATCAGTTTTGTCATGCCGCCGTCGATGCAGATGTTCTCGCCGGTGATGAATCCCGAAGCTACTGCTCGGTCTTGTCATAGATATTATCTATCCTCGCATAGCCGCCGATTGTTTCCACCGAGGGAACGTATTTTCGGAGCAGTTCGGCAGTCTTCATCAGCACATCGCAGTCAGCCGCAAAGCCGTCAGCCGTTTCATAGGGCGGACGGTTGATGCCGCTTGCAAATTTCATAACAATCCCTCATTTCTTATATTTCACATTTCTCTGATTATCGAATTGAAACATTTTATTTATGAGCTGCAAGCGCGGGCTTACAGCTCGGTGTTAATATTATAAAGTCCTTTTCCTGCCCCTGATCGCCGCCATTGCGTTCAGATCACCGTAATTGATCTCATGCTCCAGCGCTGCGATAATGCTCTCCTTGTGTTTCAGGAAGTCCGGACCGGTCAGGTTCCTGCCGGAAACGGTGTGATGCGTAATATCCGAGCAGTCACAGGTCAGATTCTCCACAAAGGTTTTCAGCTCGATCAGCATTTCCTTTTCGGAAAGCGGATCAAACTCGCCCCGCTGTGCTTCTTCAAGCAGCGGCGTACCGGGGAACAAGGTCAGACCGCCCGTGCCGACCAGCATCGGCTTGCACTGACTGAATATCTTTGCAGAGTTGAAGGCGTGTTCGTGGCTGTGCTCTCTGCCTGCCACACCATTGAGAAAAGTCATCCAGTAGTCAATGCCTGCGTCTTCCAGCTTGTGACATTGTTCCAGAATATCTGCGGAAGTGTAGCCCTTGTTGATACGCTCCAAAGTCCAGTCGTCACCGCATACAGAATTATAATAATGATAGAAAGTCTTACGCTTTTCTAATTCTATAAGAAATGAGCGTGATTATTATGGCAGAGCGCACAAAAATATGGATCGCCGACAAGATGAAAGAGCTGATGAAAACCAAGCCGCTTGACAAGATCAGAGTGACCGAAATATGCCGTGCCGCGGAGATCGAGCGTCCCACATTCTACTATCATTTCAAGGATAAGTATGACCTTGTGGCGTGGATATTCCTCAGCGATGCCTATGATACCGATGTAATCTCGGCAGAATCCGCAGCACAGGGCATGGCGAAGATGCGGCAGGAGTTCATCTTTTACAAGCGAGCCTATGATGATGTTTCACAGAACGCTTTGTGGCAGTATATGCTGGAATATTTCGTCAAGCGCTATGAGCTGATTGCAAAAGAAAAGCTGCAAACCGATGTGCTCGATACGCAGCTGAAATACTCTATCCGGTTGTACTGCTACGGTACTGTCGGCATGACGAAGGAGTGGCTGCTGAATGACAATACCACCTCAGCGGAAACTGTGGTGCAGATGATGTTTGCGTCAATGCCGCAGAATATGAAGGCGGTTTATTTTTGAGCATGGCACTTTGATTTTTTTGAGCGATAGCAAATTGTTGAGAGAACCGGAATGCAGCAGCGTGCAGTCATGCTCCGGCTTTGAAAAGAGAAATTGCGAATCGAAAGCCCTGCTGTCCGATCACAGGGCTTTTTGTGTATTCGGCTTAGACGGATTGACAATCCGCAGCGATTCTGCTATACTATATCTATGGATACGATCCCGACATTTATATCAAACGGAGGAAGTAAACAATGGATACAGAAATGAACCGGATCTCTGATCTGAATATCTACCTGACGAGAATGCAGCGCTCCATACTGGACAAGATGTTTTTCATGGATAAGGTTTTTGAGCCGTTCCGGTATGTGCTTGATTTCGGCTGCGCAAACGGAGAGCTGATCAAGGCGATGAAGCCGATGTTTCCCGAGTACGAATATATCGGCTATGACATCAGCCCCGAAATGATCGAAGCCGCACGCAGAAATGTTCCGGATGCACAGTTCTTTGACAACTGGGAACGGATCGGGATTCCGTTTTCAGAGAGCCTGATCAATATTTCCAGTACAGTACATGAGGTTTATTCCTATTGCGATGAAAAGGATATTGACATCTTCTGGGACAGAGTGTTCGGAAGCGGCTTTCAATATGTTACGATCCGCGACATGATGTATGCGCGGGCGGAGGATACCCCTGTCCGCACAGATCAGCTTGACGCTGTGCGGCACAGCAGCTGCGCAGAATGGCTGGAAAGCTTTGAGCAAGTTCGCGGCAGAATCGAAACGCAGCGTCAGCTTGTGCATTTCCTGCTGAAATACAAATATACGCAGAACTGGGAACGGGAAGTGCATGAAAACTACTTCCCTGTTTACACGGAAGATCTGATGAAGCGAATCCCCGATTCCTACAGGCTTGTTTACAAGGATGTGTTTACACTCCCCTACACTGCATGGCAGATCCGCAAGGATTTCGGCTTTACACTCACGGATCATACCCACATCAAACTGATACTGGAACGAATCCGCTGAAAGGACAAATAAATATCGCAAATGCAAGGGACAGAATATTCCCCTACCCCTTGCAGCATAGTGAGGAAAGAATTACAGATATGCTCAATATATTTTTCAAAGGAAACTACACTTCTGATGAACAGCTTATAAAAAGAAAACAAATACCCGACGATGCAGTAGAATATGCTGTTGTACCAAATCTGAATAAAGTATTTGGAAAGGGGTTCCTTCTGATTTTTCCGTTGTTTGCAGGAATGGTAGCCGCAACACTTCTGAAAGTAAAGGGCATTGACTATCACCTGACAATGGGAATTGATGTGATCATTTCCTTTTTCATTGTGATTGTCTCGGTATCTCTCCTGACTCTGGTACATGAAATCATACACGCTCTTTTCTATCCGGTCAGTTCTGTAAAGGAAATCTGGAAAGCAAAAGAACAGGGGGCATATTTTGTGTACTGCGAGGATGAGATTTCAAAAACAAGATTGATTGTCTTGTGCCTTGCACCCATGTTTATTCTCGGGATTATCCCGTTTGTCATCTGGCTGCTGCTGCCGCAGTTTATTCCGATGCCTTATAATCTTGCGGTTGCAATTGTTTTCTGGCTGATGACAATTATGTCAATGGGCGACGTTGCCAATGTGTATCATGTGCTGAAAGAAGTTCCGAAAAACGCGAAAGTCTTTAATCACGGATTATTACGATCCTTTTATAGAAAGAACAAGTAAAAGGCAGGAGAATCCCTGCTCTTGTGCATGAAGTCTTTTTGGATGCATCGACACCCTCATAACAGAACCGGATAACCGTCCAGCAAACGGTTATCCGGTTTGTTCATATCTGCCTTTCTCCGTGCAGAGAAAAACAATGTTCGTACTATTTCATCAATTCTCCCGCAGCCTTTCCACAACACTTTCGCGGCAGATCGACCGGTAAGCAAAATTCGGTATCACCGCAGAAAGCAGCAGCAGGATCGGAATACAGATCACAAGCGGCAGCAGCGTGAAATGGTAGCTAAAAAAGAACATTTCCGCCGCAACGCTTTTCACAGCGGTCAAGCTGATCACTGTACCGATTACAATTGAGCCTGCCGCGGTCAGCACCGCATAGTGAATGCCCTCCCACATGAGCATTTTCCCCATCTGACTGCCTGTCATACCGATTGCATTCATCATGGCAAGCTCCCGCTTTCGGGAAAGAATACCGGTTATCACAGCATTCACAAAGTTCAGGATGCCGATCAGTGCCAGTATGCCGGAGAGCGTGCCGCCGACCAGTTTGATCATATTGATGTAGTCGGTATATTCCGCTTCATAGTCATGCCTGTTTTTCATTCTGAGCCGGCCGTCCTGCTCTGCCAGTTCCCGAATCTGCGCGTCCGCATCATCAAAACGATCCGCGTCTGCTCTGAGCATAACAGACATCGCATTGCGGTTATCCGTCAGAGAAAAATACTCGCTTTCAGGTATCATCACATGTCCGTAAATGAACGTGTATCGCTGTGAGCTCAGTCCATAGGGAATATCACAGACTGCCATGACTTCATAGTCCTTGCTGTTCTCACCGCAGGACAGCGTCAGGGTATCTCCCGGTTCATAGAAATCATCATCGGTGTTATTCTCGTCATCGCCGATTTTGGTATAGCTTGTATAGACGAGCGCATAGTTTCCGCTTGCAAATTTCTCCCTGTCCAGTTCACCTTTGAAAGGCGTCAGTTCGCTGAGAAAGTCGGGGCGGATGCCATAAATATCGGTGAGCAAATCGCCCTTTCTTTCGCCTGTTTCTGTACCCTTAGCAAGCATTCTCAGCTCATAATAATTGCCGAAGTCCGGTTTTTCCCATGCGGCAAAGTCCTCATTTTCATAGACTGCTTCCCATTTTTCAGCGTTCGCATATTTCTCATATAGCTTTTCAGCCTTTTCCAATGCATTTCCGGAAAGATGCAAATCGCCGTTTTCAAAATACACCGGACACATCTGCGAAATACCGTCGATCTGTTCTAAGGCTTTCACCTGTTCA
Source organism: Oscillospiraceae bacterium (assembly GCA_017523995.1). The sequence continues at coordinate 4,767 of JAFWUX010000171.1, forward strand.
GGCGTGATTTTACGCAGATCGTCTTTCTCTGTGATTGAAGCTGTTTCTGCCTGCTTGACAACAAAATCCCCTGTGATCTGGGTGCTGATGTACTTCTCCATATCTATCCCGTTCAGATATGTGAACAGCGTGTTCACAAGCACCATGCTCAGCGTCAGGGAAAGCACAACAACAGCGGTCTTTTTTCTGCTGCGGGACATGTTGTTTTTTGCCACGGAAAACGGAGAGATTCTGCCGGTTTTCTTGTCGCTTTTTTTGGTACTCAGGTTTGTATCATTATATCGGAGTGCTTCGATCGGAGAGACATTTCCGGCAATTCTGCACGGTTTCCGGCAGCTGATCATGACAGTCTCATATGTAAACAGTGCCGAGATCAGGCACAGAATGACAAGCAGTTTCGCACTGACGGAATAGCTTGTCGCAGAGAGGATATTCATGGTACGCATGATAGACTGCATCATGACATTTCCGATCAGAATGCCGCTGACAAGTCCGATCGGGATTCCGACTGCGCAATAGATCGCAGCCTGTGTCCTGACCATCTGCTGTATCTGCCGGGACGTTGTACCGATCGTTTTCAGCAGGCCGTAGCTGCGGATATTTGCTGAGATATTGATATGAAAAATATTATAGATAATCAGATACCCCGCCGCGAAGATCACAAGAATCATCACGATACCGCCTGCAGCCATGCCGCCGTCCACGGAGCTTGTGGTATACGCCCAGTTGATGCCGAAATCAGGTGCTTTTTTCTGATCACCGTACAGTCTGTTCAGAAGCGCATCTGTCTTGTGCTCAATATCAAAGCTGTTGGAATAATTGAAGTCCACCTGCCAGTAGCCTGCATAGGTCAGGAATTCCTGCGAATAGAATTCTACAGCAGGCGTCGGCGCATATGTATCCGCAAAGGCCCTTGAGACCCATGCAGCCTGTGCCATAGCGAGCTTTTCGCCCTGCCAGTATCCGCAGAGCGTAAACTTGTGCTCTGAGATTTTGCCGTCCACATCCAGCGTAACCGGCACAGTTATCCCCAGTTCATAAGGGAGATTCAGCTCATCCAGCACAAGTGTACTGACGGCGATCTCATCTTCGCTTTCGGGAAGTCTGCCGGTTGTCGGCTCACAAAACATCGCTTTTGCGGCATCTTCATTCCCTGCACAGTTGACCTCAACAGCGATATTTTTGAATGCCTGATTGACTGCACGCCCGACAATGATCCGGTACACCGCGTCTTTGACAGCGCTGTCTGCCTTTACTTTTTCGTAATCCCCGGGCAGAACGTATTTGAGTCCTGCCATTCTGTCTCCGCCGACCTGCCGCATGGTTTCCCGCTGAATGCCGTTGACCAGACTACCGCCGATGGATGTCAGTGCCGTAAACAGGATACAGGTCAGCACAATCGACAGAATCACCATCAGATTCATTTTCCGGTTGGATTTGAGCTCACGAAATGCAAGGCGGCGGATGACCTTGCGATTGTTGACCTTATTCATCGGGCTCACCGCCCTTAATGATATGCCCGTCCTCAATCCGGATCATTCTGTCAGCCATCTGTGCGATTGCTTCGTTATGCGTAATCATGACAATGGTCTGGCTGAATTTCTGTCCGGTCACCTTCAGCAGACTCAGCACATCCTGCGAAGTCCTGCTGTCCAGGTTGCCGGTCGGCTCGTCAGCAAGGATGATTGCCGGTTTCGCCGCCAGCGCACGGGCGATTGCCACTCTCTGCTGCTGACCGCCCGAAAGCTGATTCGGCAGGCGGTTCTGCATACTTTCCAGACCCAGAGAGCGGATGACCTCGCCCACGAATTTTTCGTCAACATCATTGCCGTCAAGCTGAATCGGGAACACGATATTTTCGTATACATTCAGTGTCGGCACAAGGTTGAATGACTGGAACACAAAACCGATCTTGCGTCTGCGGAAAATCGTCAGGGCTTCATCTTTCAGAGAAAAAATATCCTTATTCTCAACAAACACCTTGCCGGAGGTCGGTCTGTCCAGTCCGCCGAGCATATGCAGGAGTGTCGATTTGCCGCTGCCCGATGTGCCGACAATTGCAGCGAATTCGCCCTGCCTGACGCTTATATTTGCATTGTCGAGTGCTGTGACTTTGCTCTCGCCCTCGCCGTAGATTTTGGTCAATGCTTCTGTTTTCAATACTTCCATCGTATCACCTCACAAAAAATGCAGTGAATTTCCTTCACTGCACGCATTATATCAAAAGATTCTTTCGAGAATCTGTCTGAAATCTAACGGTTCTGACAGAATTCACTTTGGCAGATAGATTTTGAAAACAGAACCGTCACGATTTGATTCCGCTGTGATATAGCCGCCCTGCCCTTCGATGATCTGTCTGCAGAGATACAGCCCGATGCCCACGCCGTTTTGCTCCCTGACATTCTGCCCGCGGTAAAATCTCCCGAAAATGCGCGGAAGCTCCTCCTCCGGAATGCCGATGCCCTGATCTGCAACAGAGATACAGGCAAACATCTCAAACGGTTTGACACCGACCGTGATCCTTGTTCGTTCCGGCGAATATTTCACGGCGTTGTCAAGGATATTGAAAAGCGCCTCCTGCGTCCACTTGCTGTCAAAGATTGCGGTGCAGCTTTCAGCGGCATAGCAGATCTGTATCTGTTTGCTTTCAGCTGTCGGCGTGATCTGCTCGATTGCCGATCTGATCATTTTGTCCGCATCATTCTCACAGGGCGATAACTGAAATGTTCCGGTTTCGAGCCGTGAGGTTTTGACAAGCGACTGTATCAGAAAGTCAAGCTTTTCCGACTGCTGCCGAATCTCGCCCACAAGCAGCCTGCTTTGCGCATCCAGTTCCTGCTCCTGCAAAAGCTGTGTATAAAGCAGAATATTGGCGAGCGGTGTTTTTGTCTGGTGGGAGATATCGGACACAAGTTCTTTCAGCTTTTCGCGTTCCTGCTCCGTCTTCTGATATGACAGCTTTGAAGAAGTCAGATACCGCAGCCATTTGGATTCCAGCTGAGAGAGCATTGTTTCATCATAATCGGATTCGGAAAAAGTCCCGTTGATGCCATCCTCCAGCATTTTGTCAAGACGCGCGAGCAGCTTTTTGTCTGTGAATATCATTCTGCCCTCCACACATAGCCGATTCCGTAAACTGTCTGGATGCATTCCGCGGCGCTCAGCTTTTTGCGCAGTCTGCCGACAGTCACCGACAGCGCGTTTTCATCCACGTACTCCGCGCTGTCTGTCCAGATTCTGTCCATCAGAAACTCTCTCGCAAGTGTCTGCCCTTTGTTCTGAATCAGGAGCCGAAGGAGCTTTTGCTCGGTCTTGCTCAGTTCAATGGGCATATTGTTTACGGAGAATTCCATTTTGTCAAAATCGAAGCTGTACTTTCCGTCAGAATAAACACCGGATGCAGGGCGAACGGTATTCCGCAGCACCTTATTGATTCTCGCCCGCAGTACCATCAGACTGAACGGTTTGGTGATATAGTCATTTGCACCAAGCTCCAGACCGGTGACCTCATCTGTTTCGAGATCGTTTGCTGTCAGGATAATGACGGGTGTATCGGATGTCCGGCGGAGCTTTTGCAGAAAATCAAAGCCGTTTCCGTCCGGCAGATTGATATCGAGAATGATGAGATCAGTCGGCTCAGAGGGCTTGAAATCGGAAAGTCTGTATAACTGCCGAAAAGAATAGTCTTCCTGTTTCAGGGCAAGGACAATGCCGTTGTTCAATCCGCTGTCGTCCTCAATGATCGTAATATGCTTCATAATGTTACCTCGCTGAAATGTGCTCCTATTATTGTAGCATATCTGAGCGGAAATTGCAAGATTCGGAAACAGGAAACGAACGATGCTGTCGGTTTCCGCTTAACGGGCTTCCTGCGCTGCCGCCTTTGTCATAAGATGATTGCTTTCTCCCATTGCGTAATTTAGAAATAAGTGGTATAATGGTAACGTAAACTTTATATAGACCGCCCGCAGAAATGAGGTGCTAAATATGATAGACAGAACGTATTATGAAGGATTTGAAGGTGCCCGGGAAATCATCTTTACGCTTTCTGTTCCAAACAGCGAAACAAAGAGTTATGGTATCTGGGACGGCTATTTTGATTGTATCATCGAGTCGATCAAACCAACCGGACCGGTCTGGGACGGCTTTTTATATCATTATCATTTAGTGGACGGCTGGTATGACGAAGATGACTGGCAGGTTCCTGATCTCATGCTGTATTATAAACAGCTGCTGGACATTGATGAGAATCAGCTGCATTTTCCAAGAGCGAAGGAAGTACTCCGGCTACTGCGGGATATGTTTCAGCAGGCGATCGAACAAGAAGGACAGATCACGATGAGCAGTATGTAATCCCCGACTGTCATACCGCAAAGCGCACCGAAAAACCGCTGATAATAAAAAAGGAGGCAGTTCTGCCGCGCACAAAAACACGCCCTCTGAATCGAACAGAGGGCGTGCTTGCTATTTCATTCAGGGAACTACTGATTTTGAACTTGTGCCGGACGGTTTGCAGGCGTGCCGATCGACTGCACTTTACCAGTTTTCATACCGCGTTCCCGTATGCAGCTCTGCCATTTTCTGCATTTCCGCATTGGTCAGCTCAAAATCAAAGATGCTGTAATTCTCAAGTATATGGTCGGGATTCTGAGAACCCGGAATCGTAATATATCCTGCCTGCAGATGCCAGCGCAGAATGACCTGCGCCGAGGTCTTGCCGTGCGCTTTGGCAATCTCCATGATTGTCTCATTGCCGAATAAATCCTGCGTATGCCCTCTGCCGCCGAACGGATACCACGATTCCACAACTGTACCGTATTTCGCAATATCCTTCTGGAATTCAGTATTCTGATAGAACGGGTGATTTTCATTCTGCACCACCGCGGGCTTGATCTCACTGCCTACGGTGACACGCTCATATTCTTCGAGGGTATAGTAGTTGGAAATACCGATAGACCGCAGCTTGCCGTCCCTGACGCCCTGACACAGTGCCTTGTAGACCTCAGTATCCCTGCTGCCTGATTGGTGTATCAGCATCAGGTCGATGTAATCGAGTCCGAGCCTTGCAAGCGAATCATCAATCGAGCTGTACGCTCTTTCATAGTTGGAGGGCATGACCTTTGTGGTGACAAAGACCTCCGCACGGGTGACAATCCCCTCACCGATCGCCCTCTGAATGCCCCTGCCGACGCCTGTTTCATTGCCGTAATACTGCGCTGTATCAATCAGCCGGTAGCCGTCTTTCAGTGCTTCATATACAGAGCTTTCCGCAGTATCATCGTCCTGTGTCCATGTACCAAGCCCGAGAATGGGCATTTCATAGCCGCTGTTGAGCAGTACGGTTTTGCTTTCAAAATCAAATTCGGTTGTCATGCTGCGCTGCTCCAAAATCTTTCTTTTCATCAGGCAGAGGTCCAGAACACTCCATACCCCGTCACTGTCGAGATCGTATGGTTTTCCCTGCAAATCCCCTGCTGCCGGTTTCGCAAGCAGAAAATCGCAGAGATTGCGGACATCCTGCGCAGTAAACTCGGTATCTGAGCTGCCGGTCATTTCAAATGTAACGGGCATACCGTCAGCATCCTTTTCCGCTTGTTGTGCGGCAGTATTGCTGCTGTCAGGTTGCATCCTGACAGATGCGGTTTCACTCTGTATACTTACTGCGGAACGCCCCTCTGAGAAGCTGCCGCATCCGGTCAGCATCAGAAAAGAAACAAGAACCGCCGTCAATCCGGTTTTAATCATAAATACTCCTGATCACCCTTGCAGGGATGCCCACTGCGATCATATTTTCCGGAATATCCTTCGTCACCACCGAGCCTGCGCCGATGACTGCATTGTCACCGATTGTCACGCCCGAAAGAATCGTCGAGTTCGAGCCGATCCACACGTTTTTGCCGATGTGAATGGGCTTCGGTATCAGATCGTGCCGTTCTTCGGGAAGAAGCCCGTGATTCAGCGTTGCAAGCACCGTGTTGTGACCGATCAGTGCGCCGTCACCGATGAAGATGCCGCCCTGATCCTGAAATTTACAGCCCGCATTGATGAACACATTTTTGCCGAGATGAATGTTCTTTCCGCAGTCTGTGTAAAACGGAGGAAACAGCCCCACTTCAACAGGTTCACCGATCAGCTCGGACATCAGCACATTGATCTCATCAGGCGTATGACAGCGGCTGTTGATCTCCATTGTGATGCGGATTGCATCCTGACTCAGTTTGTGCATGATCTGATGCACATTGCTCTGCGCCGTGACCTGTTTGCCGCTGTTCATCAATTCCAGAAATTCTGCTGTTGTCATTGCTGTTTCCTCCAGAATCCATTATCTCAGATACTCGCTGTAAAACGCTTCGAGCTTGTCGAACGGAATGACCTTTCCCTCGCCGCCGTCATAGAGATCGGTATGCGAAGCGCCTTCGATCACGAGAAGCTGCTTGTTGCCGGCATACGGATTGCCTTTGATCATATTCTCGTATGCGTCTTTGCCGAAGTAGAACGAATGTGCCTTGTCGCCGTGCATGACCATCACAGCGGAGCGAATCTCATTGCTGTACTGCAGAATCGGCATATTGATGAATGACATGCAGCCGATCTTGTTCCAGCCGCCGTTGGAATTGAGGGAGCGCGGATGATAGCCGCGTTCGGTCTTGTAGTAGGCATGATAATCCTTGACAAAATACGGCGCGTCCTCCGGCAGCGGATCAACCACACCGCCTCCAAGCTCATACTCGCCGGACTTGTAATCCCTGATACGCTGCGCGCACAGTGCCTGCTTCATGGCGAATCGCTTTTCCTCGCTGTCATCCGCATCAAAATAGCCCTTTGCGTTCACTCTGGTCATATCGTACATGGTCGAAGCAACCGTCGCCTTGATGCGGGTATCCAGTGTAGCCGCATTGATCGCCATACCGCCCCAGCCGCAGATGCCGAGGATACCGATGCGTTCGGGGTCAACATTCTCCTGAATGGAGAGGAAGTCCACCGCTGCCATAAAGTCTTCCGTGTTGATGTCAGGAGAAGCCATGTATCTCGGCTGTCCGCCGCTTTCACCCGTGAACGAGGGATCAAAAGCAACGGTCAGGAATCCGCGCTCTGCAAGTGTCTGCGCATAGAGACCGCTGCACTGCTCCTTGACCGCTCCGAACGGACCGCACACAGCGATTGCGGGAAGCTTGCCGGAGGCGTTCTTCGGTGTATACAGATCGGCAGCGAGCGTGATGCCGTAGCGGTTGTGGAACGTGACCTTTTTGTGGTCAACCTTTTCGGACTTCGGGAACGTCTTGTCCCATTCCTGCGTTAAAGTCAGCATTTCGTCTTTCATTTCAGATACCTCCGTTTTTTCTGAGTGTGTAGGTGAGAAAGTCCAAACAGTCAATGCGGTCATTATACTTGTGCACGCTGTCAAGAAGCGTCTGCCGATAGGCTTTCAGGAGCTTTTCGAGCTCTGCATATCGCTTTTCCGCAATCAGCATCAGACATTTCGATGTCATTTCATCATCGAAGCCCATATCGCGCAGATTTTCGGTCATGACCGCTGTTTTGTCGGCTGCATTTGCCATATTCTCACCTCCTGTTTCCGATGGCTTTAGTATAGCACAAAAGCCGTGATATGTAAAATATCTATTTTGAATCGTCTGTCATTCTTGACAGGAATCGCAAAATCAGTTATAATGAAAAGAAAAACAATCGGAGGTGTGCCGTGGAAATACGGGTCTTACGCTATTTTCTTACTATTGCAAGAGAGGAAAACATGACACGGGCGGCGGAGCGGCTTCATATCTCGCAGCCCTCGCTCTCGAAGGAGATCAAAAAGCTCGAGGAGGAACTGGGTCACGAGCTGTTTATCCGCACGAATAAAAGCATGCTGCTCAATGATGAGGGCATGCTCCTGCGCAAACGTGCCGAGGATATTCTCGCAATGGTGGACAAGACTGCCGAGGAGTTCAGTCAGCTTGACAACATCATCGGCGGAGAAATCCGCATCGGCTGCGCGGAGAGCCATCTCATCAAATACCTTGCACGGAGTATCAAATCATTCAAGGAGCAGTACCCGAACTTCATCTTTCACATTTTCAGCGGCGATACCGAGCCGGTTGCGGAGCGGCTGGACAGAGGAATTCTCGACCTCGCCGTGATCGTTGAACCGCCGAATCTTTCAAAGTACAATTATCTGTCAATTCCCGAAAGCGACAAATGGGGGCTTGTGATGCTGAAGGACAGTCCGCTTGCTGAAAAGGAATATGTGACCCTCGAAGATTTATACGGTTTGCCGCTGTTCTGCTCCGAGCAGTCAATCCGCGTGGATTTTCCGCGCTGGTGCGGCGAAAACACGGACAGACTCAATTTTGCGGGAACCGTCAATCTCGCATACAACGGCTCTGTATTTGTGAAAGAGGGGCTGGGCTGTCTGCTGACATTTGAGCACCTGATCGACACGAGCAGCGAAAGCAGACTGTGTTTCCGCCCGATCAAGCCGACGCTTGAAACGAATATGTATATCATCTGGAAAAAGTATCAGATTTTTTCGCCGATCGCAGAGCTGTTTCTGAAAAGGTTAAAAGAAGATTATCACAATGCATAATAAATTTGTTCCGCCTCTTGCTTTTGCCTGCAAAACATGGTATACTAAAAACATCAAATTATCCGCGCGTCGGAAAGGAGGACATATTCCATGAAAAAGAGTATTCTGTTCTGGACGGTTATCGTGTGCGTGCTGTATCTCGCTGCACACTGGCTTCTCAATCTGAACGGATTGGAGTTCCGCATCTGGATTCGCGAACCGGTCACACTGCTGATTGCAGCAGGCGCGTTCGCCGGTATCTTTCAGCTGCTGCTGCGCATTTCAAACAAAAAAGGCAAAAATGTCTCAATCGCCATCTGGGCAGCTTCACTGATCGCGTTTTGCATTTACGGAACTTTTTTCTTTATTATGGCACACCGTGATGAAAGATCAAGCATTACCGATTTTAACGGGAGACGCTGCGTTGTCGAACACGAACGGGTGATTTGGGATGACCGCGAACTGTACTACGCCTATAACGGATGGTTTGTGCGCGGAAAAGTGCTGCTGAACGAAGAATGATCTGCGAGCGGCAAGATCAAACCGGGAGATGATGCGGAATGAAGGCTGCACTGTGTCAGTTTCAAATCGAATATGAATCCAAACAGCAAAACCTGCACCGCGCTGAGCAAATGATCGAAACCGCCGCTGCAGAACGAGCAGAGATTATCTTCTTTCCGGAGATGTCCTTCACCGGCTTTTCGATGAACACGATGCTGACCGGAGAATCCGGCGGCGAGACGCTGCAGGTCATGCAGGAATATGCGCGGAAATATCAGATCGCAATCGGCTTCGGCTGGGTGAAGCGAAACGGCGATAAGGGAGAGAATCACTATACTGTTGTGAGCCGCACGGGCGCCGTGCTGGCGGATTATGTCAAGATACATCCGTTTTCATTCAGCGGCGAGGACAACTATTATATCGCCGGCAGTCAGACCGCAGTGTTCCCCTTTTCCGGTCACACATTCGGATTGTTTATCTGCTATGATTTGCGCTTTCCGGAAATCTTCCGCGCAGCTGCCGGAGAGGTTGATATCATGATTGTTGCGGCGAACTGGCCGGAGAAACGCATCGCGCACTGGAACAAACTGCTCGAAGCCCGCGCGCTGGAAAATCAGTGCTGGGTGCTCGGCATCAACTGTGTCGGCAATCAGAAGAATCTGCACTATAACGGCTGCAGCCGTGCGGTCAATCCGGAGGGAGAAACCCTGGACTGCCTCTGTGACCGCGAAGGCATCATCTTCTGTGAGATACAGGATGAAGCCGCTGCCTTCCGGAACAGCTTTCCGGCATTGCAGGATCGCAGACCGGCGCTCTATAAAGAGTTGATGTAAAAAAGCATCAGTAAAGGAAACCTACGGATACAGAATCATTGCATTCTGTTTGATAAAAAAAGCACTGAACAATCTGACAGCGCGTCATGGTTCAGTGCTTTTTTGTCTTTTCAGCAATTCACTTATCAAGCTCACCAATAAACTGTTTGATCTCATCAGCGACAAAATCAGGTTCAAAAACATGGATATATTATGTCCCAACTATCTCTTGAAGATATCTGCTTGTTTTTTTGCCGTGATACTGCGTTATCAGTCAATCGCATATCGGTTCATTCTACGGTTTTTTATGTTTCTGCCCGCTTTATTCTGTGACCTCCGGAACATCTATGATAACACATTCTCAACAGATAGTCCATCGGGTTTTCCGTCAGTTTCCAGCGTTTTCATTTACACTCCATTGACATTCATAGCCGCTTGTGCTATAATAAGAACACTGCAAATTTCCGGTTACCTGTTGCTGTGAGCAGCGCAAGGATTGTGACCGCATCAGAATAAAGAATAAAAGGAGCATCCTTCCATGGCGTTAAACATTATAAACGAAGCCCGGCGCTGCCTCAACTGTCCCAAACCATCCTGCCAAAAAGGATGTCCGATCAATACACCGATTCCGGAAGTCATCCGCACATTTTTAGACGGAGATATTGACAAAGCGGGTGCGCTCCTGTTTGAGAACAATCCGCTCAGTCTGATCTGTTCGCTGATCTGCAATCAGGAAAATCAATGTGAGGGTCATTGCATTCTTGCAAAAAAGAATGCATCCGTGCTTTTCAGTGCGATCGAGAACTACATCAGCGATGCTTATTTTGATAAAATTGATTCGGAGAATATCACAAAAAACGGTATCAAAGTTGGTGTGATCGGCGGCGGTCCTGCCGGCATCACGATTGCCATTCTGCTGGCGCGCAAGGGTTATGACATTACACTGTTTGAGTCGAAAGAGAAAATCGGCGGTGTTCTGCGATACGGTATTCCGGAGTTCCGGCTCCCGAAATATAATATTGAACGGTATAAAAAGCTGCTCCTCTCACTGGGCATCAAAATCCGGCCGAACACTTCGATCGGAATCACGATTACAATTGACGATCTGTTCCGGGACGGATACCGCGCGGTCTTTATCGGCACAGGCGTATGGCGTCCGAAAACGCTGCACATCAAGGGCGAAAGCCTCGGCAACGTGCATTTTGCGATCAACTATCTGACAAACCCCGATGTGTATATGCTGGGTGACAGTCTGAATATCATCGGGGCAGGAAATTCTGCAATTGATGTTGCACGCACCGCAATCCGGCACGGATGCCGCAAGGTGACTGTCTTTGCACGTTCACATCGAATTGCAGCAAGCGTCTCTGAAGTGGAGTATGCAAAACTGGACGGTGTGGAATTTGCAACCGGTATGGAGCCTGTCGAGATCACGGATGAGGGCGTGATCTTTGTTCGCGTGGAACAGGACAGCGACGGAAATAAACATCCGGTTGAAGGCTCTGAAAAGCTGTTTCCCGCTTCCTCGACGATCATTGCGGTCTCGCAGGGTCCGCGCAACCGCATCGTTTCCACAACAACCGGACTCGATGTGACAGATCACGGGCTGCTTGTGACAAATACCTACGGACATACTACCCGTGAAGGCATTTTTGCTGCGGGCGATGTCGTACTCGGTGCACGCACGGTTGTAGAGGCGGTGAACCTTTCCAAGCAGGTCGCACAGGCTATGGACGAATATTTGATGCATTCAGAGACAAAAGCTGTGCACTGAATTCTGCGCTTTTTCGGTTATGACAGTATGTAAGAATCAAGGGGGGTGTTTCCATGCACTTTTTATGCAAATGCGGTTACGGAATCCATGACGGTTCTGACGGTCTTTCCTATAAAGGCTGGATTATTGCGGATCAGGATTGGGACGAATTCTGTCATCTGACAGACCGGAAAGCTGAACTCCGGTGCAGCGAAAATGCGGATATGCATGAAGCCGATGCAATTGACAGCCGGTTATATGCCATCACGGAACGAGCAATGTATCAGTGTCCGGCATGCGGCAGAGTATATATTGAAAATCTGCTGGATGATTTGAATCTTGTGGAGTTTACGCCTTGTACAGAGGGTGCCGATGTGAGCAAAAAGCTCCTCATATCTTCATACGGTGAAAAGTGGAAAGGATATCTGTTTGCGGACTGGTATGACGAAATCCCCCGTTGGAGCAAAACGCACGGCAATATTGTTCCGGTGGTGAATATTGATCTTGACGATCTCGAATTTGACGATTATGAAGCTTTTGAAAAGCGCTTCTATGAACTGTTTGAACATCTCAAAGCACTCGGCATTATCACCAGTGCAAGCCTGGATGTCAACCGGAAAAACATATTCAATTGGAACAGCAAATAAAGCAAAGGCGGCTCCTTTCCGGCAGCCGCCTTTGTATTGATATCCGGAGCAAGGGACTTCCCTGCTGTTTTGAAATAAAAAGGAACCCGATACGGCTCAGCCGATCGGGTTCTTTTTGATTACTTTTTCTTTGCTTTCTTTGCCGGCTTGGTGTTGACCTTTTCCTTCAAAGCAGCGCCAGCCTTGAACTTGACCTGCGTAGAAGCCTTGATCTTGAGCGGCTCGCCGTTTGCCGGGTTGCGGCCGGTTCTTGCAGCTCTCTCTGCGGTCTCAAAGGTACCGAAGCCGATCAGCTGTACCTTATCCTTCTTCTGAAGTGCATCAGATACAACATTGACAAAGGACTTGAGCGCAGCATCAACATCCTTCTTGGCAATGCCGGTCTCGTTTGCGATCGCTTCAATCAGTTCAGCCTTATTCATTTTAACATCCTCCGTTCTCAATTTTATGGAATATGGGCTAACAGTGTCCTTATTATAGTACAAAACACGCGGTTTGTCAAGGGGAAATTGCATTTTTATCAAATAAAATCACAATTCTTGCAAAAAAAGCCGCTAAAGCCGATTTTTGCCGAAAAAAACAGACATTCACTGTCTTACAGAAAGCAGCAGATTCCGTTTTTCTCCATTTTCAGCAATTCTTTCTCCGGCAGCAGAATTGAAGCGGTGTAGGTTTTCGAGCGTGACCAGTACTGCGTTCTCTCGCAGAGAACGCCATCCTCTGTCCGGCGGAAATCATAGGAGAACATCTCGGGGTTGTAAATCCGGTCGGGCGCAAACCGCAGAAGCAGCGGATTGCCGCTGTCATCGGAATCAAATGCAGCAAACCGCTCTGCATGAACCATTCTGCCGTCTGCATACTGATAGTACTCGCTGTTGATGAGGACGCCGTCCGCAAGACTGCCGTTCCTGCGGAACTCCTCCACACTGACCGGATTGCCGTCCGCATCGTATTCGGTCCATTCCATCGAGAGAAATGTCACAAACGGTTTTCTCCCCGGCTGCTCCTGAATCCGATAGGTCAGCACAAGCTGCTCCGAGACGTTCACGCAGATGAGCTCCCCGTCCGGCAGCCCCGTGTACACCGCGAGATGCAGGTTTCCGTCCGGAGCAAAATACAGCGCGTCATACTCCGCGGGGTTTGCGCCCTTCGGCAGATTTTTATACTGCCGCGGGAACAGTGCACGCTTCGCCTCAAAATGCCGCAGCACCGACCGGCTGTACAGATTTGCAGCGCTTGACACATCCGGTATCTTCACATATCGGACAGTATCATGCTCGTGTGAAAAATCCGGTTCATACGGCTCGACATACCGGCTGCGGAGATCGGCATATTTCTGCAGCATTGCATCACGGTTGAATTCCATTTCTCATGTCCCCCTTTGCAATAGTTTCGGGTCAGTTTCATTATAGCATATCATCTCACAAATATCAATCCCTGCAGGATGCGGAAATATCAAACGATGATCGGGAAAGTTGACCAATGCTCTTTTCTGCCCCATTCGTACTTTCGCAAAACGGCTGCCAGCACTGTCTGACGGTTTGTTGCTTGGTTATGACTTGTTGTACACTGATTCCGATGCAATATTGACATTAAAAAAGTAATGTGATATACTCAAATTACAGGCTCTGCACATGAGCCGCCGCGCAAGCAAGGGGGATATAAAATGAAACACATATCAACAGCCAGACTTTGCAGCATTGCCGCCGCACTGATGCTGTGCGTGAGCGCTGCCGGTTCGGGATTTACCGGCATACTGCTCCGCCGCATCCCGATCACCGCGCAGGCTGCAGCCGAAGAACCCGTCACGATGTGCGTCATGCTCGAGGGCGGCGCACTGCCCGGTCTCATGACCGATGCACTGACCGACGATGCCCATGCGGATATGATCCGCAGCCGCGAGGACATGCAGGATGCCGTCTTTGCGGAAATCGCCGCGATGTATCCGGGAGCATACATCCGGTATCGCTACACAACCCTGCTCAACGGATTCTCGTGCGTCATGCCGGAATCGCTCACGGATACTGTCCGTGCGCTGCCCGGTGTCACCGATGTCTCCGTGTGCAGCGAGGTCAAACTGACGCCCTGCATGGCATCTGCCGCAGCGCTCGGCGACATTCCCGCCTACTATCAGGAGACGGGCTGCACCGGCGAGGGACAGGTCATCTGCATCATGGACAGCGAGCTCGACACCACGCATCCGATGTTCTCGGCACTGCCGGACAGCGTCAATGTCAAGCTCAAAAAAGAAGATGTGCAGCGGATTGCGCAGACCGTCGGGTTCCATGTCAATGCAAATCCCGATCAGCTCTATCTTAGCAGCAAGATTCCGTATGCTGCGGACTATGTCTCCGATGATCCGTATGCGGTGCGCAACACCGACCAGAAATATTATCACGGCACGCATGTCTCCGGCATCGCGGCAGGCAATGCGATCACCGATGCCGCGGGCAATACGATCTCCGGTATCGCGAAGGATGCGCAGATCGTATTCATGGCAATGGAAAGCTATCTGATCCCCGATGATACACAGGGGCTCGATATGACGCAGTGGGAGCAGCAGACCACGCTGATGCTGACCGATGCGACCGTCGCGATGCTCGAGGATGCGGCAAAGCTGCGCGCCGATGTTGTCAACATGAGCTACGGCACCACATGGATTCTGCCGGATGATGAGCATGTACTGACAAACGCGATCAATGCGGCGGCGGATGTCGGTATCACGGTCTGCATCTCTGCCGGTAATGACGGCGAGCAGAGTCTCGCGGCGGCGGCTGATGCGCCAGACCATTCCACGATGAACACGCTCATCAGCGAGGGCTCAAAGGCGCTTGCCGTTGCGTCCGCGGATAACGCTGCAATCGAGAAATGCGGCATTCTGCGGCACGGCAATACCAAAATGCCCGCGACCGGCTACATCGAGGCAGAAAACTCGACGAATGTGCGCTATCTCAATGAGGATCTGCGCGAGGGCAGTTACAGCTATGTCTACTGCGGCAGAGGCGAGCAGAGCAGCATTGCCGCAAATGATGTCAGCGGCAAAATTGTGCTCGTGGACCGCGGCAATGTCTTTACCGATACCGGCAGATATGCGGCGCAGGCGGGTGCAGTCGGTGTGATCGTCTGCAACAATGAGGACCGCCTGAGCGGTCTGATGGTCAACGCATCCGGTCTGCCGATGACGATGGTCTCAAAGAACGACGGCGACCTGCTGAAAAACGCATCCGACCGGCAGATCACCGTCAAACGGGAATTTGAAAACCAGAAATCGAACAGCGGCGTCAGCTCCTATTCGAGCTGGGGCATGCTCCCCTCTCTGGAGCTGCGCCCCGATATCATGGGCATCGGCGGCAATGTCATCTCCGCGGCTTACGGCGGACAGTATGCAAGCATGTCCGGTACCTCGATGTCCTCGCCGTATCTCGCAGGCTGCACCGCGGTACTGAATCAGTATCTCACAAAGAGCGGCTGCACCCTGACCGGCGCTGCGCGACAGCAGCGCATCCGCAATCTGCTGATGACGGGCGCTGTTCCGTATCAGTCCGGCGGCATTTATATCTCGCCGAGAATGCAGGGCGCGGGACTGGTCTCGCTGAACAATTCGATTCATACAAACGTGATCCTGACCGGCGCCGAGGGCGAATCCAAAATCAGCCTGCGGGATCATCTCGGGACATCGTTCAGCTTTGATGTGACAGTCACAAACTTCGGCGACTCCGATGTACAGTTCAGTTCCGCAAAGCTCGCACTCTCCACCGACCGCGCAGAGACCGGCAGAGACGGCATGGCATATCTCTCCGGCAGGCAGGCGCTCACCGCACAGGCGGACTGCTCTGAGCTGCAGTCGGTCGCTGCAGGTGAAACCAAAACCGTCACGGTCTCCGTCAAGCTCGACAGCACCCAAGCACAGAAGATTCTGCAGACCTTCAAAAACGGCTTCTATATCGAAGGCTATCTGCTGCTCGAAGGTGCTGCAAACAACGCGGATATTTCGATCCCGCTCTCCGGTTTCTCCGGCGATTACAGCAACATCAACCTGATCTCGCAGCAGGGCGGCTGCGTCAATATCGGAACAGCAAGTGCAATCTCCTCGCGCTATTCGCTCATGGAGCTTGCCGAGCTGACAAAGTCCATCGCAAACAACAAGCTCACCGATAAAGACCGCGAGTTCATCGACCTGCAGTACTGCAATCTCGAGGCGCTGACCACCCCGAACCCCGACTGGAATGCTCTGAAAATCCGCGAGCAGTATTACAGTCAGGAGTATGACCAGTCCGATATGCGAACGCTGTGGTTCATCCAGCAGGCAATGGCGAAAATCGCCTCGAATCTCAATCAAAACACCATGACCTATATCTCGCCGAACGGTGACAGCGTCGCCGATCAGATCGCGGTCGGATTCCGCAGCCCGTATTCCGTCAGCGTCAGGGGCATGGATATCCTCGATGCGGACGGCATCCGCATCAGCACGCCGCAGTATTCGCGGTATCTCGGCAAAACTGATCTGTATGAGGCGGTCTCCTGCGGCGACACGCTCTATCAGCTCAGGGAAGGCACATACACCGCCGAGATCAGCGTGGTACGCGACTCAGACGGCAAAAACGGCGCTGTTGCGCAGAAAATCTCTGTGCCGTTCACCGTTGACAGAACGCCGCCGAAGGTCAGCGCGGAGATTACAAATCAAAACGGCAGAAAAATCCTGAAGCTCACCGCCTCTGATCCGGTGCTGGACGGCTTCATCATCACGGGCAAGGGGCGCGGCGGTGCTGTGGGCAGCTATGATCCCGTAAACAAGCCGCAGTACGGCATGGTCGGGATGTATGATCTCATGGGCGGCAGTCAGGCGGCGGGCGTCCCGATGCGCGTCACGCTTTCCGATGCAGGCACCGATATCAGCTCGCTGAACACATCCGCGGGAAAGCCCTTCAACCGGCTCCTGCGCGAAGATTCCACCGCTTATACATGGCTCAAACAGTTTGACTTCACGGATTTTGTCAAGGCAACACCCGACCGCAGCGGCAGCTATACGCTCACCTATGATGTCACGGATTTCGCCGCGTTTCATGTCAGCACGATTGACCGCGCCTACAACATCACCGATTACAGCGTGAACGCATCCGATCCGGCACACCGGAGCATGCAGGACAATCCGCTGACACCGGGCATCTATCTCAGCGACACCATGCTGATCGAGGTCACGGCGGACACGCTGCATGTGATCCCGTTCAGCGATCCGGCGAACGCCGAAACCTATGACTATGTCTACGAGTGCGGCGATCTCTACGGCAATCCTGAAAAGAGCAGCATCGCGGATAACAAATCCGGCTTGTATCTGCACTGCGGCGATGCAGACGGCAATCGCGAGACGTTCCGCATCGGGACAGATCGCTCCGGCAATCCTGTGATCGTCGGCGAGATTGCATATTTCAGCAAGGATCAGACCGCGATCCGCGAGCAGACACTCCGGCGCACCGATCTGAACAGCGCAGAACACTTCATCGCAATCGGTGCGGATGAGGCAAAGAAAATCTTTGTCGATCCCTATATGCAGGACTACACGCACCGCAGGGCTTCCGATGTGCAGACGGGCATCCGGCTCGAAAAGGAGCATCCGGTCGCACAGTATGACTACAAATACGATGCGCCTGCCGGTTCGTACACGGTCAAAGTCGATCTCGTGACGATGACCGCAACACTGCCGGACGGCACGGAACGCAAGGTTGAACAGTACACGCCTGCGGCAGCCGCTCTGCGCGGCGATGTCAACCTCAGCGGCAATACGGATGTTTCCGATGCCGTGCTGCTCGCAAGATTCCTCGCTGAGGACAAGTCCGCAGAGGTCACGGCACAGGGACGCGAAAACGCAGACTGCAACCGCAGCGGCAAACCTGATCCCGAGGACGTTATCCTGATTCTCAAATACATCGCAAAAATGATTACGCTCTGATGCACAGCACGGTCGTACAGCTTACCCTGTACGGCCGTGTTTTCATCTTGACGAATCGTGCTGCATCGGATATAATAATATTGATGTACCAACGATCTCTTAAAGCGAAAGGAGAACCCGCTATGTGGAATGCTGAGAACATCCATGAGGCTGTCGAAAAACAACGCAGATTCTTTCAAACAGGCAAAACACTGCCGGTCGGATTCCGCATCCGGCAGCTCACACGGCTCAAACAGCAGGTCATTGCCTACAGCGACCGCCTGAGTGCGGCACTGCAGGCTGACCTCGGCAGAAGTGCAACCGAAGCCTATCTGCTCGATATCGGCGTAACGATTGCGGAGATCAATGAAGCACTGGACGGCATCCGGAAATGGGCAAAGCCTGAGATTCATTTCAGCGGTCTGCAGTGTTTCCCCAGCACCGTGACAAAGGTCTACAAGATGCCCTACGGCGTTTCGCTGATTATCAGCCCGTTCAATTTTCCGGTGCTGCTGACGCTCGGCGTCCTGACCGCGGCGCTCGCTGCCGGAAACACCGCTGTCATCAAGACAAGCTCCAAAACGCCGCGCTGTACGGCAGTCATGCAGGAGATGCTCGCGGAGCTGTATCCGCAGAAATATGTAGCGCTGATCGACGGCGGGCATGATATCGCCGATCTCTGTCTCGCGGAGCGCTTTGACAAAATCTTCTACACCGGCTCGCCGCGCGTCGGAGTGCATGTGATGCAGGAGGCGGCAAAGAATCTGACGCCGGTCGCACTGGAACTCGGCGGCGAAACCGGAAACTGGTGCATCATCCGCAAGGATGCCGACATCCGCGATGCTGCTCGGAAAATCGCATTTTTCAAGCTCTGCAACAGCGGACAGATCTGCATCAATATCAATCAGGTCGCGGTTGCCGAGGAGATCGCGCCGCAGTTTCTCGAGGCGCTGAAGCAGGCGTTCATCCGGCAGATCGGTTCGGATCCGGTGAACAATCCCGAATATCCGCATCTGATCTCGGATGCAGCCTACCGGAAATGCGCTGACGAGGCAGAGCAGTACCGCAGCCGGATCATCTTCGGCGGCAAGGGCAATCCGGACACGAAAAAATATGCGCCGACTGTGATCTATCCCTGCCGCATTGACGAACCGATCGTGCAGCATGAGCTGTTCTCGCCCCTGCTGCCGGTTGTCCCCTATCCGGATGCAAAAATCAATGCACTGCTGAAAACCGTCGCAGAACGGGAGCACGGGCTTGCGCTGTATCTGTTCACGCGCGATATCAAATGGGCGGAGCGTGTCATGCAGTCGCAGCAATACGGCGGCGGCTGTGTCAATGAGGTCTGTCTGCACCTGATGGTCAAAGGCGTGCCGTTCGGCGGGACAGGTCATTCCGGCATGGGCGCCTATCACGGCGAATGGGGATTCCGCGAGTTTTCGCATCCCTCGACAGTGCTCTACGGGCGCACAATCGGTAATCTCTCCCTGCGCGAGCATCCGTATACCGCGCTCAAGGATAAAATCCTGCACATGATGGAAAAATAAAACAACCGGCGTACCGCTGCTGAAACGGTACGCCGGTTTTGCTGTATTCGCCGTCAAACGGCTGCAAGTCCTGATTATGTTTCCTCGCTGAGCAGAAGCTTGTACAGCATCCGGATATCCAGAACGGTCACCATGCCGTCGGAATCCACATCTGCTGCGCCCCAGACAGAAGCATCTGCCTTGAACGAATCCTCAGCAAGCAGACGGTTCGCGAGAACCGCATCTGCAACAGTCAGCTGATTGTCGCCGTTGAGATCGCCCTTGCGGCGGATCGCTTCTTTCAGCGTGACGGTCTGTTCGGCAGCGACAGCCGCGGTGCCCGCGTAGCTCTTGAGCGCTGCGGTAATGCCGACTGTCTGCTTACCTGCAGGAATCACGCCTGAGATCAGGAATTCATCGGTATAGGCATCCTCTGCTTCATGAAGAACCGGCAGGACGCTGTAACCGGTAATGCCCTTGAGCACGATGCTCTTTTCGGTCACGGTTGTGATATCCACATACTTACTGAACCGGACAAGCAGACCGTTCTCGCGGACTTCCGTCTCTGCGATTGCCGGCGCGCTGTGATCGACCATGCTCATCATAACATCCGTGCGGACGGGCGGAACGTCCATCCATTCGCTTTCTGCGGTGTCATAGCCGTCCTTTTTGCAGACAACCTTCCACTTGCCTTCCGGCACATCCCATGCATAGGCGCCGTCCTCGGCAGTTGTCAGCGGGTTCTGCTGTTCGTAGTCCTCTGCATTCCAGATTGTCTGCTCGCCGGTCTCCGGATCGAGATAGTATATGGTTACCTCGGCACCCGTCACCGGATTGCTCAGCACTGCTTCATATACAATGCCGCTCGGGTCGATCAGGAAACGGATGAAGCCGCCGACCGAGAATGTTCCGCTGCCGCTGATGATATCATCATAACTGTCGGAGATCCCGTCAATCAAAACTGCGATTACTGCTGCTGAGCCTGCAATAATCAGCGGAGCAAAACCGCCTGTTCCGATTGCAATAGCAAGTCCCATCTCGACTGCACCGGTATCCACAAGGAACTGTCCGCAGTAAATCAGTGTCGAAACGAGCACCTCGTATTCGGTCTGTGCATTTGCAATGCGCTCAGCATATGTAAGCGTATCTGAAATCACGCCGACTGCTGTAAGATGCTTGCCGAGTCCAATGCCCGCGCAATCATCGAGGAACGAAACAGTCTTGGAGGATATCATTTCATTCATGACGGAACAAATAACACTGTCATCCACAGAATGACCGACGATATCAGACTCGATCACTTCCAGTGATGAGACACCGGATGCCCAGTTTTCATATGCACCGATTGCTTCTTCAACATTGCTGAGAGACAGCAGATTCATTGCCTCATCCTGATCCAGAATCCGCTCATAGAAAACGTGTACACCCTGTTCATCCTCGTAGGTCATAGAAGAACGTGTGTATCCGTATTTTTCGGGATTCTTTGCAATCTCCTTCGCGGGCACGTTCTGACCGTTCAACGGAACAGAATCCGAACGGTTTGCATAATATGTGAAGTCAACGTCCTTCTCTCCGTTAGAGATCGTGAAATCTGCTGCAACAGAATGATCTGTTTTTTCGATCACAGCCGCAGAAGTATTGTTGCGAAGCGCCTCCGGCGTAGACTCAGGCAAATGCGAAGATTCCTCAATCAGTTCTGCATCCTTTTCTGCATTCAGCACAATATCCGGTTTCTTCTCAATCACGCTGATATTCAGCGCACCGGGAACATACGCGCCTCTGCCGGTTTCAAAGAATGCATCACCGGTTGACCATTCATCCTTCTCAGGATCATACTTTGCCTCCATCGCCTTGACTTCGCTGCCCTTTGTGCTGGTCACATAGAGCTTGTCAATCGCCTGCGAATTCGACATCTTGATGATAAACTGCAGCGGTGCGCTCGGCAGGAAGGAGATGACCGGCGATGTGCCGGAAACAAAGATATCCGTGATATCCTTGCGCGAATTGCGGTGATTGTTATAAACCAGCCAGACCGACTCGACAACCGGCGCCTCCTTGCGGTAGGTCACCGTGACGGCTTCGGTCTCGGCGGTCTCGGTCTTTGCCTGTATTTTGCAGGTGCCGCCGTCCGACAGATTCGGAAGCTTGATCGCTGCTGTATATTTGCCCGTATACTTGTTTGCGGTAACGGTTTCTGCAAGCTCGTCATTGACGAGAATCTGCACGCTCTGCTCCTTACCGGTGAGACCGGAAACCTTTGCGGAAAGGCTGCTGACGGTCTCCGGCGCATTCAGCGTCAGGGCAGGTGCTTCAACCAAAACCGAACCGATGCGGTTGTTCCAGTCCATGCTGTTGTACCGGAATGCAATATTTGCCGTAACCGTTGCCGGCTTCGCACTCGTGAGTCTCGCGGAAAACCGGATCGTACCCTCGGATGCCTTGCCGGAGAATGTATCATAGTTTCTGCCGATCTGCATATCCGGATCAGAGCAGGTCACGGATTCCGGCAGAATTGTAAGCCATTCAGGATAGCTCAGCGAAACGTTCGCAAAATCTGCCTTGACGGTCAGCTTGTATTTCACAGTGAAATTCAGCAAGCCGTTTGCAGTCCCGACCACGGAATTCACGCTGACGCTGCTGTTTTCGCCGTCCAGCATCATGAAGCGGTTATCCATGAGCGAATCGCAGCCCCAGAATGATGTGTTCCAGAAGAACGGCGCCTTGTTCGGGCAGGAAACCTCGGTCAGAAGTTTGCAGTCAGTGAATGCACGTTTACCGATCGAAACAATCGACTTCGGCAGTGTGACGCTGCGCAGACCGTATGCCTGACTGAACAGCGAATCCGGCACATTGCTGGTACCCTCTGCAAGCACGGCAGTTTCCAGCTTTTTGCAGTCATAAAACGGACTATCCGCCTTTGCCAGAGATGCCGGAATCTCGATTGCTTTGATGCCTGCACCGCTGAATGCATGATATCCGAGCGTTTTCAGTCCCTCAGGCAGCTTCACGGACGTGAGCGAGCTGCAGTTTCCAAAGGCACAGGTGCCGATATCTGTAACAGTCGCAGGAATCGTGACAGTTCTCAGTCCCGGACAATCCGCAAACAGATAAGCCGGAATCTTCTCCATGCCCTTTGCAATGTTCGCGGAAGACAGCTGTTTGCAGCCATAGAACGGGTGGTCTGACGAGGTCAGCGCTGCTGGAATTTCAATCTCCTTGAGACCTGTATCGGTAAACGCATGATAACCAAGCGCTTCCAAGCCCTCAGGCAGCTTCACGGACTTGAGCGAGCTGCAGTTCCCAAAGGCACAGGTGCCGATCGCTGTAACGGTCTCAGGAATCGCGGCACTATCCAGTACCGGACAATCCGCAAACAGGTATGCCGGAATCTTCTTCATGCCCTTTGCAATGGTCGCGGAAGTCAGCTGTCTGCAGTTGTAGAACGGGTGATCCGACGAGGTCAGCGCTGCTGGAATTTCAATCTCCTTGAGACCCGAAGCGCTGAATGCATGATAGCTCAGCGTCCGCAGACCCTCAGGCAGCTTCACACTTTCCAGCGCATTACAACAGGAAAATGCAGCGCTGCCGATCGCAGTGACACTCTCAGGAATCTCGACTGCCGTCAGCACGTCGCAGGATTCAAATGCATAATTGCCGATTGTCTCAATCCCATCCGGAATGGTGACTGTTTTCAGTCCGGTGCAGTCTGCAAGCACGGAATTCGGGATTGTCTTCATGTCCTTTGCAAACGTAACCGAAGTCAGCTGTCTGCAGTTGTAGAACGGGCGGTCACACGAGGTCAGCGCTGCAGGAATTTCAATCTCCTTGAGACCCGAAGCACTGAATGCATGATAGCTCAGCGTCCGCAAGCTCTCAGGCAGCTTCACACTTTCCAGCGCATCACAACAGGAAAATGCAGCGCTGCCGATCGCAGTGACACTCTCAGGAATCTCGACTGTCATCAGCGTATCGCAGGATTCAAATGCATAATTGCCGATTGTCTCAATCCCATCCGGAATGGTGACTGTTTTCAGTCCGGTGCAGTCTGCAAGCACGGAATTCGGGATTGTCTTCATGCCCTTTGCAAACGTAACCGAAGTCAGCTGTCTGCAGTTGTAGAACGGGCGGTCACACGAGGTCAGCGCTGCAGGAATTTCAATCTCCTTGAGACCCGAAGCACTGAATGCATGATAGCTCAGCGTCTGCAGACCCTTAGGCAGCTTTACGCTTTCCAGCGCATCACAACAGGAAAATGCAGCGTTGCCGATCGCAGTGACACTCTCAGGAATCTCGACTGTCATCAGCGTATCGCAGGATTCAAATGCATAATTGCCGATGGCGGTGACGGTATCCGGAATCTTCACTGTTGTCAGTTTGCTGTATGAAAAAAGACCGGACGGGATTGTTTTGATCCCCTCGCCGAATGTGATATCCGTCGGCGCAGTGCCGGAGAACGGACGGTCACAACTGGTCAGCGTTGCAGGAATGTAGATTTTCTGAATCTTTGTTGCACCGAATGCATTGGTATTGAGGGTCTGCAAGCCCTCATGGAGCGTGACAGTCTCCAGTGCGTAGCACTCGCTGAATCCGTATCTGCCGATAGATGTCACGCTTTCCGGAATGTCAATTTCTTTCAGCGCAAAGCAGAATTGGAACGCATATTGGCCGATTGTCTTGACAGACTTCGGGATTGTCAGCGCACTCAGCTTTTCGCACCGATAAAAAGCAGAACTGCCGATGCTCGTCACAGTCTCCGGTATTTTCACTGCAGTCAGATTGCTGTATGAAAAAAGACCGGACGGGATTGTTTTGATCCCCTCGCCGAATGTGATATCCGTCGGCGCAGTGCCGGAAAACGGACGGTCACAATCGGTCAGCGTTGCAGGAATGTAGATCTTCTGAATCTTTGTTGCACCGAACGCATTTTGCCCGAGCGCCTGCAAGCCCTCACGGAGCGTGACAGTCTCCAGTGCGTAGCACTCGCTGAATCCGTATCTGCCGATAGATGTCACGTTTTCCGGTATGTCAA
>JAFWUX010000172.1 GCA_017523995.1 Oscillospiraceae bacterium
CAAGCGAAACTCCCCCGCCGAAGGAGCTCCGCAAGGGTGAATCCGATAAAACGATCCGGTGGATCGTTTTTCGGAGAGGGGCGCCCTGCGATAGCGGGCGCCCCTAAGTGAATTGCAAAGCAATTCACAGATCGTCACGAATATGTCTCCGACGGATTTGTAATGGGGGCTGCTCGCCCCATACCCCTCGCTGGGGATATTATCCCCAGACCCCATGTTTATATGTGTATGAAAGAAAGCCGCTAAATCAACGCATTTACGCTGATTTAGCGACTTAATGATATCCCGCCATAAAAATGGGATTCCAAAGGGATCATCCCTTTGGTGGGAGTTTGAGGGCAAAGCCCTCATGATTGATCCATCGGAGATACCTTTTCACGCTCAAAAGTGATCATCAGCGTCAGATTGTCCCATGAGGGCACAACGCTGACAACCTCCCAGCCGGCGCGGTTCATCTCCTGCATCAGGGCTTCGGCGTCGCCGGTCAGCAGTCCGCCGTTCGGAATCGAAGGATCAACCGGCAGCTCGACCGGTGAGAAAAAAAACTTCACCTTGCCGATCAGCGTATCCGGCTCGGGTGTCTCCGTGACAGCGCGGTCATAGCTGCACGGCACCAGTTTGATTTTGTATTCTTTCATTATCTTGTCTCCCTGAACGCCGCAAAGACCGTCATGCATTCGTCGCAGTAATAGCCGTCGCCCCAGAGCGACAGCTTGACAGTCCCCTTGCGCAGAATCTTCTGCTTCTCCTCCGCAGGATACCAGAGAAGCCTTGTGTTAAACTGCGTCAGGCTGCCGACTTCCTTTGCCTCAATGCATCCCTTCTGACATTCTTTTCCGCATTCCGGACATTTCATATTATATTCTCCTTTGTTGGTGTAATGATGTGTTTGATTGCGGGAAACCGGTTATTTCTCGATCTGCACCGAATTCGCGATGCGGCAGCAGGTCTCGAGATCGTTTGCGCGGATCATCGTATCATGGCTGATATTGCCGTCAAGAAGCTGCACAAGCAGATCGTATTTCAGCACGTTCTTCATATTCTCCGCATCAGGGTCGCGCTCTCGCATGAAGATGAAGCCCTTGTCCCCTGCCGGATTCTCCCAGTCCCAGCAGGTTTCATAGAGTCCTGTCACCGACTCGGATTTTGCATATGCCATCGTCTCAAAGACAGCCGCCTGCTTTGCGCTGTGAATATTGCAGTCGTCGATCGTCATGTGATAAATGAGGTCATAGTAGCTGTACCAGTCAGAGAGCGGTTCGCGCCCCATCGAGCGGCAGAATTTCGCAAGTGCATCGGCGCTCGTCTGATCGTCGATCTCTGCAAGCGAAAACGCGCCGTAGTCAAAGGGCTTCTCGACCATCACCATCACCGTTTTCGCTTCGTTGACATATATATTGGATCGGATATTCTCCGGATCCGTGCTCATCGGCTCCAGATCCGCGGGCATCATCAGACTGATGCCCTGCTTTGTGCAGGATACATAATCCGCAGGCGCTTCCAGATCCGCATACGGATACGCCTCCGCTACAAAGCCGAGCGTCTCGCCGTATTGCTCCACGGCGCGCTTTTTGGAGGGCATGCCGCTGAATCCTGCGATCAGCACGGTTGAGACAGCCGCTGCCGCACCGACAGCGATCAAAACGATTTTTAATCCGGTTTTCATTCGATTACTCCTTGTATGTCTCATAAACGCAGAAAGCTGCCGCCTGCGCTGACCGGGATCGTCAGAACGGGATTCAGGCGGCATCTGCTGCTCTTGAGGAAGTGGTTTGCAGCCGGATGATCGGTGCATGCTGTGTGTATGATGCTGTACCGGTTGAATGTGATGATGGAGTGCATGTCCGGTCATCGGCTGCTGATAAAGAGAAAGAAAGCTGCG
Source organism: Oscillospiraceae bacterium (assembly GCA_017523995.1). The sequence continues at coordinate 1,883 of JAFWUX010000172.1, forward strand.
GGGCAATGATGTCAGATTCCATGCTGTCATCTATCGCCGGACGTTGTGCCGTCCGGTTCAAGTCATTCATTCAGGTGGAGGGATAAACCGTCTCGCCGTTGATGGTGATCGGGGTGGAGCCGTCGGCAAGTCCGGAGAACATCTGATAGAAGCTCATGGTGAGACCGATTGCCGGATCGACCTTCCACTGACCGTTGATGCGGAGAATCGGGATATCCATGCCGATATCGAAACTGCCGCTGACATCGAGATTCACCTTGATGCCGCTTTCATCGGTCGAAGTGCTTGCATCCGTTGTGCCGGAGGTCTGCAGACGCATGTTGTAGACGCCGTCCACCTTGAAATTCTCGGCAAGCTTGGATTCGCCGCTCGCCTCGTCGAGCATTTTGAAGAAATCGTTGTATTCCTCTGCCTGCTCATTTGCGCAGACCGGATCGCCGATTGTGACATTGCCGTCCTCAATAGAGGCAGCACCGGTCTCCTCGGGGTCCATCTCTTTGAGGTAGTTGAGGCACTGTTCGCGGGTGCCCATTTCGCCGTTCTCGAGATAATAGAGCATCTCGATATCGAATACATCGACCAGCGCTTCATAGTCGCCCTCTTTTGTCGCCCTGAAGTATGTTTCTGCAACCCTCTGCACCTCTGCAAGCTCATCTTCGTCTGCAGGTGCGGCACCGCGGTTCTCTGTTGCTGCCTGCGTCGCGGATGCCGGTTCGCCGGTCTCCGATTCGGCTGCAGCGGTTTCTTCTGCCGTTGTGACTTCCGCAGAATCTGCGTCGGTTTCAGCGGATTCTGCTGCGGTCTCAACTGCGATATCTCTGACGGTCTCTTCTGCGACCGGATCATCGCCGCAAGCGCAAAGGGATGCGGTCATCATCAGGGCGAGCAAAGCGGATGTCAGTCTTTTTTTCATGTTCCATTCCTTTCATCGGTGTCTGCACGGCCGGTGCAGAGCGGCTGCATGGGGATTAGCAAATTCATGTTTTGTGCAGCATATCAGGCAGTGCGGCACACGGAGGCACACACTGCCTGCTGCGGAGCTTTTCTGTCACGGATCTCAATTGTCATGTTCTGTCACTGATTCGTTGTCTGCATCGATGTCAAACAAAGCTGTCATGTTCAAATCTCTGCTCTGTACGTGCTGTCATGCTGTGATGTCGATTGTCAACGCTGTACTGTCTTCGTGCTGTCAGGCTGCGATGTCGGTTGTCAACGCTGTACTGTCTTCGTGCTGTCATGCTGTGATGTCGATTGTCAACGCTGTACTGTCTTCGTGCTGTCAAACTGTGATGTCCTTCTGTCAATGCTCGATTGTCTTCATGCTGTCAGACTGTGATGTCATGCTGTCAATGCTCGATTGTCTTCATGCTGTCATACTGTGATGTCATTCTGTCAACGCTCGATTGTCTTCATGCTGTCAGGCTGTGATGTCATTCTGTCAACGCTCGATTGTCTTCATGCTGTCAAACTGAGATGTCTTCTGTCAACGCTGTACTGTCTTCATGCTGTCAAACTGTGATGTCATGCTGTCAATGCTCGATTGTCCTCGTGCTGTCAAACTGTGATGTCATGCTGTCAATGCTCGATTGTCTTCATGCTGTCAGACTGTGATGTCTTCTGTCAACGCTCGATTGTCTTCATGCTGTCAGGCTGTGATGTCATGCTGTCAATGCTCGATTGTCTTCATGCTGTCAGGCTGTGATGTCATGCTGTCAATGCTCGATTGTCTTCATGCTGTCAGGCTGTGATGTCAGGCTGTCAATGCTCGATTGTCTTCATGCTGTCAAACTGTGATGTCATGTGTCAACCCTAACTGTCCTTCATGTTGTCCTTTGTGGAAATTTTCTCTGTCCATTGTCAAAACCTGAGGTGTCGAATTGCTGCTGTCGCGATCATGATGTTCTGCGTGATGTCAAGTGCTTGTCCGGACCATGTTGTCTTATCAGAAGCCGTGAAGATTGTGCGGGGACGATGCTGTGTTGAAGTTGAAGTGCTGCGACGATGTTTCGGAAACCGGCTTTGATACAAAATTATTCAGCTGCAGGCGCTGCTGCCTGCTGTGCGGTGCCTGTGCCCGTTCCGGTACTGCCGGTGATATCGAGCAGCAGAGAAGAATCGCTGCCGCTGACTTTCGGCACGGCGCCGTCCCATTTTTCGAGCATCTTGTTCTGGAGCACCAGCTCCGTCAGCGACTTGTTCAGCAGATCGTTTGCATCTGCCTGTGCCTGCGCCTTCTTGAGCGTTGCGTCTGCCTCTGCTTCGGCGGCAATGACCTTTTTCTTTGCCTCAGCCTCTGCAATGACGATTGCCTGCTCCTGCTCGGTTTTTGTCTTGAGGAGATTCTGCTCGGCGACCTGCTTCTGCTCGATCGCCGCATTGAACTCGGCGGAGAAGTCGAAGTTGACGATGTTGAACTTCTCGATCTGGATGCCGTACTCGCTGACCTTGTTGCTGAGCGTTTCCTTGATCTGCTCGCCGACTGCGGTGCGCTCGGTGATGAGCTGCTCCGCGGTATACTTTGCGGTGACCGATTTGACGCTCTCCTGCACGGCAGGCGTCAGCACAACGGCTTCGTAATCATTGCCGATGTTGCGGTAGATATGTGCGGATTCCGCCGAGGCGATGCGGTAGTTGACCGCGATCACGCTGTTGACGGTCTGCAGGTCCTTGGAGACGGCGGTCGCGTCGCCCTCAAACACCTGAATCTGGTTGCTCACATCAACAACCTCCTGCACGAACGGGGCTTTGAAGTGGAAGCCCTCGGCGAGGGTGCGGTCGCTGACCTTACCGAGCGTTACGATGACGCCGGTGTGTCCGGCGGGGACGCTCGCGGTCGCGGTCGCCAGCAGGATGATGCCTGCGGTCAAGCCGATTGCTGCACCGGCGATCTTGCCGGCAACGCCCTTTTTCTTTACAGTGTAGGTCTCATTGGTATTCATAAGTAACATCCTTTCGTGGGGCGGGCGCCGCGTCTCTGCGGTGTTTTTCCCTCCCGATGGTCTAATGATACCACGTTTCCGGACAATTTGCAAAGCCCGAGAAAATGCCGTTAAATTTTTATGATGAATATTTCGGCAGTTTTCTCCGGTTTTCTCCGGATTGCTAACTTTTTCATATGTGGTCACGATTTAGGAGGAACGAATCTATCACACAATAAAATATACGTATCTTCTGAGAAAACTTTTTCTTTTGAGAGTGGAAGCGTCTCGCAGATTCCGGATGCTATTATATGTTTTGACTAATTTGCAGAAATCACCTGTTTTGCAGCGCATTTCCTGCATATTCTGCACGGTATCTGCACCGCGGCACTGCGAATCAGAACGCACGTTCTGGAAAGTGCAGACCGTGCCGCGCGCAGGCATTTTGCAAAAATCAGACGATCTTGCGCAAGCAAAAAGCCGCCGCCGGAAAGGATACCCCCTCCGGCGGCAGCAGGATATACAATCATATTATTGATGTACCAATTAAATCTTGAAGAATAGATGCGCAGGATTTTTGTCGTGAGACAAGGCAGAAAGCAGCAGCCTTGCTGACGCAAGGCAAGGATTTCTAACGCAGTATCACGGCAAAAAGACAAGCAGATATCTTCAAGAGATAGTTGGGACATCAATATTATTCCGCTTCACGCAGCGCCCTGACGGTCAGCATCCGCGAGAGCAGGAAAAGCACCAGCGCCGCGCCTGCCGCGATCTCAAACAGCAGCTCGCTCTCATAGATCTTCATGCCGAACAGCGATTCCTGCACGTATGCCCTTGACAGATTACTGCACACAAGCAAGATCACGATATAAGGCAGCAGCGCAATACACAGCCCCATAGAGCGGCCGCCCTTTGCAGCAGCAGGCAGATAGCAGGCGGCAGGCAGCAGCGTACAGACGATCTGCGCACAGAGATACTGCCGCACCGTCATCAGCGAGTGAAATTTGCTGTATATCTCAAATTCCGCATCCGATGTCATATGTTTCAGCATGTCATAGTTCGGCAGATCGCGCCCGTGCAGCAGATAAAACAGCAGCAGAAGCACGGCCGTCAGCACCGGCAGCAGCACATAATACACATCCCAGCGCTTTTCTTTGGCTATGGGGAGCGTGAGCTGATACCGGTCAAACCGGCTGCGCTGATCGGCAGCGATCGACCACAGCGGATAGATCCCGATGATCAGCGCGATCATGCACGCAGGCTCAAATAAATTCCTGTCCCGCGGCAATATCAGCAGAAACAGCAGCGCCAGAGCCCACACGTTCTGATACCATTCTTTCAGCAGCAAGCCTTTCATTGTCAGCCCTCATTTCATCAGGATTCCGCTCTGCGCAGCGCCCGGACGCTCAGCATCCGCGAGAGGAGGAAGATCAGCAGCATGCACAGCCCGAGTACCATTGTCCCGACAGAACGGTTTTCGGGAGAAAACCAGTTGAACCAGTCGATCACGCCGAATCCGAAAAACGGAAACAGCACATAGACCGGCAGCATCAGCAGCGCCGCGATTCTGCCTGCTGTGATCCCGAAGCGGAATGTTACGGGCAGATAAACCGCAGGCATCAGCAGACACAGTGTCCCGAGTCCGGCAAGCAGACCGGCAAGCTGGCGGCAATCCACCGTGCTATCCGTATGCAGATAAAGCAATGCATTCACGAGCAGAAACAGACCGGTCAGGACAGCGGTCATGATGTAATAGAAATCCGCGTAGGTGCTGCGTTTCATGGGCAGTACCGGATACCATCGGTCAAAATGCGAGACCGCGTCCCTGCTCAGCGAGAACAGCGGCAGCAGCGCGATGATCAGCGGCGCGAGAAACAGCACCAGCAAAAAATAAAGGACGATGTTATACGCTCCGATCAGCGCAAACGCAAGCAGCAGCAGGCAGAGCCGCTTCCCCTGCGTGTACCATTCTTTTGTCAGCATCGCGTGCATCAGAATCACACCCCTACAGACGGTTGTTTTTTCCGCTTCATACCGGCAGCAAAGCAGATCACCATGAGCAGCATCAGCGGCGCTGCCACAAGGAAAAGCATATCCTCCGCATGCCCGATGCAAAAGTCACAGTAGCATTGCGCGTTTTTGATTTCCAGCGCCGACGGCAGCGCAATACCTGCCGCGAGCACACCGTTGAGGATACTCATGACGCCTGCGCAGCTTACGCGCTGTGTTTTCGCAGCAATCAGCTTTCCGATCAGTCCCGTGACAAAGACAGAGATTCCGCCGACAATCCCCCAGTTTACAAAAATCCGCAAAATGAACTCCATGATAATCCCTCCTTAAAATGTCTGCGATCATTACGGATAATACGCCGCAAAGGTATCCAGATAGTATTCTGCCATGGTCAGCTTTTCGCCGCCCGCCAAGTCGAAATGTCCGGTCTCAGGTACCTTGCGCAGCACATCGCGCCGGCTTGTACGGATCTGCGTGATCATGCTGTCCTCCATGCGGTAGGCGAAATAATACGGCTTTTCCGCTGCATAGTATCCGTTTGTCGAAGCCGTAAACGGCGCAATCGATGAATCGTCCGGCGTAACCGTCATGGTATCGCCCTCGATTCTGCCGTATCCGGTATAGTTTCCCTGCGGCAGCGATGTATCCGCTTCGATCATCATTGTGTTCAGCAGATTATACATGTTTTTGGCTTCATTATTATGCTGAAACAGAAAGTCCTTTGTCTGCTTGTTTTTGAATATGACCAGTCCTGTCCAGATCAGCGCGGCTGCCGCCGCAAGAAGCAGCAGAAACAGGATTGTTTTCCGTCCGTGCTTTGCAGGATTTTTCGTTACGTCTTTCATATTGCGCACCTCATTTCAGTCAGAATTCACGTTTTTCGATCAGCCTGCGGGAAAGCAGCCATGAGACAGAGAACAGCAATGTCACAACCGGACCCGGCAGCAGCTCATACCATGAATAAGAGGCTGATACAGTCACCGCACCCTCTGTCGGCATAAACATGATTGCGACGAGGATCATCATCGGAAACGCCATCATATACAGTACCAGCACAATCATTGCAGCAATCATACCGGCAATCCGCCCGAAGCGGAATGTCAGCGGCAGAAACACAGCGGGCATCAGCAGACAGAATGCCGTGAGATTTGAAAGATAATACAGTTTCAGATCCATTTGATTCCGCAGCAGCATCAGCAGCGAAAACAGCAGCAGAATCACGGTCAGAAGCAGCACTGTCAGATAGTATGCATCTGCGATTGTGCGCCGCTTCACCGGCAGTGTCAGCCGGTAGCTTTCAAAGCGGGATTGTGCATCTGCGGCAAAGAGCGGGCACGGGAGCACCGCGATCCCCATTGCTGCGAACGGAATCACGAATGCAGCTGACGATGAACCGGACAAGGACAGAATCAAAACAATCGCCGCAGCAATCAGAACCGGAATCCGGAGCGAATACAGATTCCGGAGCAGTAAGCCTTTCATAGGTATCCCCCTCAGAATTCGCGCTTTTCGATCATCCGGCGTGACAGCAGCCACGAAAGACCGAAGAAGATCAGCACGGATACGCCCGGCAGCAGCGCGCCCAAAGACGCAGACGCCTTTGCTGCCGCCGCGGCACTTTCCGGCTTTATCACCATTACAATGCTGACGCGCATCAGCGGCAATGCCGACAGATACAGCACAAGCACGATCAACGCACCGCTCACCCCGACGAACCGCCCGAACCGAATTGTCAGCGGCAGAAACACAGCAGGCATCAGAAAACCGACCGCAGGCAGGATTCCAAAGAAATACCATGCATGGGCAATATTCTGATGATACGCCAGTTCGCCGGTCACCAGCAGCAGCAAAACGGCGGCATTCACAGTCAGCACGGTCAGATAGGCGGCGTGTACGCAGGTTTTCCGGCTGACGGGCATCGTCAGGCGCCAATGCGCAAAGCCGCTTTTTTCATCCTCAAACTGCGGAAGAAGCTCCCGTATGACCAGATATCCCATTGCAATATACATCGGGATAAATGCGTATCTCGAAGCAAACGAAAACAGCACCGCAACCGCAGCGACAATCAGAACCGGAATCCGGAGCGAATACAGATTCCGGAGCAGTAAGCCTTTCATATATATTCCCCCTCAGAATTCGCGGCGTGTATAGAACCGGACCGACAGCATCCACGAGACTGCAAACAGCGCAAGCAGCACAGCCGCGCCGATGCAGCAGACCAAAGCAGGCGGTGTTGTATTCAGTTCCTTCGGCAGATAAGGCAGCAGGATGCTCTGCATGTTGAACATGATAAATCCTGCTGTCACCAGACCGATCGCGGCTAACATCGCTATGCGCGCCTTTGCCGTGCCGAGTTTGAAGTTCAGCGGATACAGCACCGCCGGAAACAGAAGGCACAGCGTGAGCGACGAGAACATGGCCGGCAGCGCTTCGTCAAAGGTCATCGCGCCGGTTTTCACGATCAGGAGCGACATCAGCAGCATGACCGCCGCGCCGAACACGGTCAGGAGCAGCGTCATGATGTACTTTGATGAAACGATCATACGGCGGTTGAACGGCAGCCCGAATGCATAGCGCTCCCAGTGACTGGTTTCGTCCATCGTCATCAGCGAGATCGGCGTCATCGCGAACATCACACCGATATATGTCAGGAAAAACGGATTTTTCAGCAGAACGCCCAGCAGAATGAACAGCGGGATAAAGAGTCCTGTCGGGGAGGTGAGCAGCATGTAGAATTCTTTTGTCAGTAAGCCTTTCATGATGAGTTCCTTTCTAGAATGAACGCCTGCGGAATCCGCGGCGGGCAAGCAGCCATGAGAGCAGCGTCAGCACGGCATAGCCTGCAAGTGTACAGAGAATGATGCGGCTTTTATCCGCTTCCAGGATTTTGTTGAGCGCCGCAACCGCGGATGCATGCTCCCGAATCTGCGGGAACAGCCGGATCAGCGCGATAATCGGATAGTAAAACGGGATGTATGCCGGATCGGGAAACGAAATCGCTGCCGAGAACACGCCTGCAAACAGGATCATCAGTGTCATCATCAGCAAATTCGTTTTCCGTGCGCCGAAGCGGAAACTGAACGGATAATACAGCGCGGGCATCACGATGCAGGGCATCACGGCGCCGGTCACCCATGCCACAGCTGAGACTGCATCCGGAAACTCCGGCGTCAGCGCGATCAGCACGCCCGCACCGATGCACAGCGCCGAGATCAGCGCCAGCAGCAGCGAGACCAGATATTTTTCCGCGACAATCGTGCTGCGCGCATAGGGCATGGTCATCTGCCGGATATCCCAGCGGCTGATTTCGTCATTCTGGAGATATGCCAGCGGCAGCACGCCGAGATACACCGCGATAAATGTCAGCAGATACGGAAATTTCAGGATCGTGCCGCAGAGCAGCAGTGCCATGACGGCGAACAGATGAAACGGCTGACACAGATCGCAGAAGTCCTTGTAAAGCAACCCTTTCACAGGTCACTCCTCCTTTGCCATGTAGACAAACAGCTCCTCAATCGTCACCGGCCGGACATCGAATGTCTGCGGCACAAGCGTGCGGTCTACGATTGCCTCGGCGCCGTATTTTGTAATTTTCTTGCCCTTGACCGCATCCGGATCGAGTTCCCCGAGCTTTTCTTCTGTTGTCTGCAGAAAGCCGTACTGCTCAAGCAGGCGGTCTTTCTCCTCGCAGAGCATCATCTTTCCCTTGTGGATAAACGCAATATAGTCACAGATTTTTTCGAGGTCGCTGACAATGTGCGACGAAATCAGAATCGCGTGATCGTCCTCGCGCGTGAAGTCATTGAGAATTTCCAGCAGCTCCTCGCGCACCAGCGGGTCCAGTCCCGCGGTCGGTTCGTCGAGGATCAGCAGCTTTGCCTGATGCGAAAGCGCAATTGCAAGCCCCAGCTTCATTTTCATGCCCTTGGAGAAGGTCTTGAACTTTTTGTTCTCCGGCAGATTGAACTTTTTGAGGTAATCCGCATAGACATCGCTCTGCCAGCTGCGGAACGAGTTTTGCATGATCTTTCCGATCTGCCTGGTGTTGAGTCCTTCCGGCAGCCCGACCTCATCGAGCACAACGCCGATCTCATTGCGCTGCTCTGCGGAAATCTCCTGCCCGAGCAGCTTGATTGTGCCGGAATCGGGGCGGTTCATTTCGAGCATCGCCTTGATCGTTGTGGTCTTGCCGGCGCCGTTTTCACCGATCAGTCCGAGGATACAGCCCTGCGGCAGTTCCAGCGAGAGCGGACCGAGCGTAAAGCCTTTGTAGTTTTTGGTGAGATTGTTGATTTCAATTGCATTCATGGTGAAGCTCCTTTCAGGTCAGTCATCCAGCAGGTCAAACAGGTCGATGATATCCTGTTTTGTCATGCCGCAGGCGGCGGCAAGCTGCCGGACTTCGAGCAGATGATTTTCAATTTGTTTCAGATGTTCCTCGCGCAGCAGTTCGGTGTTTTTCGGGGCGACAAAGCAGCCCTTTGCCGGAACGGTATAGAGGAAGCCCTCGCGTTCCAGTTCATCGTAGGCGCGCTTGGTCGTCACGACGCTGATGCGCAGATCTTTTGCGAGATTCCGGATCGACGGCAGCGGATCGTTCTCGTTGAGCTCGCCGCTGATAATGAGCGCTTTGATCTGGGTATAGATCTGGTCATAGATCGGGGCGCCGCTTTTGTTGTCGATAAACAGATTCATACTCTCACCTCGTTCTGTTCGACTGTTCATGTACAGTATACACAGTTAGTACAGATTTGTCAATAGCTCAGAGAAATATTTATATTTTAACATTTAAGAGCATGCAGATGATACGGCGGGCGGCGGCGCTGCAGATTTCCAGAAAGTGGCTTAGGAACGGAGTTTACAAATAAAAAGAGGAATCCGCTTCGCGGATGCTATTATAAAATGGGTGCCTCTATCGCAGGCACCCAAGCCCGCGAGCTCTTGATACGCAAAGGGGAGTTTCGCGCTCTGCGGAGCGCGACGAGGGCTCTGCCCCTCGACCCTGCAAACTTTTGAAAAAGTTTGATCAAAACTTTTATTTTGACGCTCATTCAGCGTGTTACATATCCGGAATGCTTTAGCAAAACGGAGCCGCGCACGGCGCGGTGAAAAAGTTTGATCAAAACTTTTATATTGACATCGCCGGATGCGAAACATTAAAATTCCTGAATGTCCACACCTGATTTCCAAAACCGCTTGCATTTTCATGCAAATTCTGCTATAATATAATCTGTATAGGTTTATCCATATTTCCACAAAAAGGAGGACTCCGCACTTGGATTCTTCATATGATATCATCGCGGCGCTCAGCGATCTGCGCGGCATTTCCGGCAGAGAAGATGCCGTCGGCAATGCTGTCGCAGAGTGCATCCGCCCCTATGCCCCCGATGCACAGTTCCGCAGCGGCAATGTCATCGCGCACATCGGGCAGGATGCCGCAAAACCCACGCTGATGCTCTGCGCACATCTCGATCAGGTCGGCTTTCTTGTCACCGATATCACCCCCGACGGCTTTCTCCGCATCGGGTCTGTCGGCGGCATTGATCACCGCCTGCTGCTCGGTCAGCCTGTCACGGTGACCGGCAGCGAAACGCTCTCCGGCGTGATCTCGATTCTGCCGCCGCACCTCACAAAGGGCGAGCAGGCTGTTCCGGAGGATGCACAGCTCTGCGTCGATCTCGGCTTTGATTCCGCTGAGGCGCTGCGCGGCAAAGTCTCGCGCGGCGACGCCGTCTATTATGCGACCGCCTGCAAACCGCTGCAGGGCTCGCGCATGACCGGTTCCGCACTCGATGACCGCTGCGGCGCTGCCTGCCTGATCCTTGCGGCGGAGCAAATCAGCCGCATGGACGATCTGCCCTGCAATGTGACGTTCGCATTCGTCGGGCAGGAGGAGCGAAGCGGTCACCGCGGCGCAAAGCTCGCCGGATTCTCCGAATCGCCGGATTACGCCATCGCCGTCGATGTGACCTTCGGGCTTGCACACGGCGAGGATCCGCAGGAGACCTTCCCGCTCGGCGGCGGCCCTGCAATCGGGATTTCCGCGGTGCTCGATCCCGCACTCTCCGAGGCGCTGACCGATACCGCAAAGGAACTGAAAATCCCCTATCAGCTTGAAATTATGCCCGAATCCACCGGCACGGATGCCGACGCACTCGCGCTCGCGCCGAACGGCTCACGGGCAGGCACGGTCTCGATCCCGCTGCGCTACATGCACACGCCGGTCGAGGTCATTGACATCCGCGACGTTGAACTGAGCGCACAGCTCCTCGCGGCATTTGCAGGGAGGTGCGGCAGAGCATGAACCGGAACGAACTCAAAACCCTCTGCGGACTCTGCGGCACATCCGGCAGAGAACACGCAGTCCGCGATTATATTCTCAGCGAACTCAGCAAATGCAGTCTGCCGGAGGGCGCCGTAAAGGTTGACCGTCTCGGCAATGTGCTTGTGCACAAAAAGGGCGCATCTGCTGCAAAAAGAAAGGTGCTCTACTCTGCGCATATGGATGAGGTCGCGCTGATGGTCACCTATATCTATGAGGACGGCGCACTCGCCTTTGACATGGTCGGCGGCATCAATGCGGCGGCTGTGATCGGGCGGCAGGTGCAGGTCGGCAGAGACCGGATCAACGGCGTGATCGGCTGCAAGCCCGTCCACCTGCTCTCGAAGGACGAGCGTGCAAAGCCCACGGATATGCACAGCCTTTACTGCGATATCGGCACCGGCTCCAAAGCGGAGACCGAACAGCTCGTCCGCGCCGGTGACATCATCTATTTCTGCGATGATACGATAGATTTCGGCGGCGATTCTCTGCGTGCCAAAGCAATCGACGACCGCTTCGGCTGTCTCGTGCTGCTCGATATGATCCGCAGCGACCTGCCCTATGATACCGATTTTTCGTTCGTGGTGCAGGAGGAGGTCGGGCTGCGCGGTTCCGGTATTGCGGCGGCGCAGATGGATCCCGAAATCGCGGTGATCTTTGAGGCGACCACCGCCGCGGATATCGCGGGCTCTGTCGGCTCCGACCGCTGCTGCGAGCTCGGCAGCGGCGCTGTGATCTCCTTTGCGGACGGCAGAACGATCTATGACAAGGCGCTCTATGATCTCGCGGTCAGCATTTGCGAACAGAACGGCATCGGCTGGCAGACAAAGACCAGAATCGCGGGCGGCAATGATGCCGGTGCGATCCAGTCCGCCGGACACGGTGCAAGGGTGCTCGCGGTCAGCGTGCCGTGCAGATATCTGCATGCGCCCTGCTCCGTCATTCGGTACGCAGACGCGGAATGCTGCGAAAAGCTCGCATCTGCGCTGATATCCGCATTACAGGAGGCGCCGCTTTGATTACCGAACTGAAACGTCAGACCGAAATCGACCGGCGCTCGCTTGCCGGCTGTCACTACGGCCGCAAGATTCTCTGCAATCTGGTCGCATACGGCACAAAATACAGCTTCTGCAGGTTTTTCCGCATCCGCTCGCACGATAAGGTCGCGTGGATGATGCTGCAGAACAGCACGCTGCTCATCAGCTCACAGGCAGATTTCACAAACGATGACGAAGCACATGAGGAGCTTTCGGTTTTCATCCGGATGCACCAGCCGTTCCGCGTGGAGGGCGCCCAGTCGCTGCTCTCCGGACTCAAACTCGGCAGCTACCAGACGCTTCACCGCTCCGTGTTCCGGCTGGAACCGGGCGGCATCTCGCCGCTGTTTGATCCGGAGCAGGTCAACCGCGCCCCGAAGCTCGACGATGTCTACGCAATCCTCGCGGAGGGCTTTCCGAATCTCATCGCCTATGATCTCTGGCTGACCGACACCTCGCATATGGTGCGGCGCGGTCTGCGGCAGTGCTTCACATATTTCAATGTCACCGCAGCAACCGCGATCTACGATTACGGCGATCAGGTGCTGATCGGGCAGGTGGCGACAAAGGTCGCGGCGCGCGGCAAGGGCTATGCGCGGGATTTTCTGCACTGGATCGCGAATGATCTCGAGGCACGCGGCAAGACCGGCATCCTCTATGCGCTGGATATCCGCAAGAGCTTCTATGAGGAGATCGGCTTCACGCTGCTGGAATCGGAATTTGTCTGGGAGCGCATCCACGATGCAGAGCCGGACGGCGGCAAGGGTGTGCTGTAATAATATAGGGAATAGAAAAGCGCGGTGATCTTCCGCTCTCCGGAATAGGCGCCGCACTTCGGTATACAATATAAGGAGAAAATATGCATTCGGTTTTTGATTTTGACAAACGGCTGCTCGCAGCGGCAAAGGCTGCCGAGGACGCCGCAAAACCGCAGTTTGAGGAGATCGACAACATCTCCCAGCACGGCAGCGCAAAGGTGCTGCGTGCTTTTCAGGCAAACAAGGTCTCTGCCGCCTGCTTTGCCGGTGCAAACGGCTACGGCTATGACGATGTCGGGCGCGACACGCTGGACAAGGTCTGGGCAGAGGTGTTCCATACAGAGGATGCGCTCGTGCGGCATCATTTCGTCTCCGGCACACACGCGCTTTCGACGGCGCTGTTCGGCGTCCTGCGCACCGGCGATAAAATGGTCTCCGTCACCGGCAGCCCGTATGATACGCTTGAGGAGGTCATCGGCATCCGCGGAAAGGGCAACGGCTCGCTCGCGGATTACGGCATCACCTACGGGCAGGTCGATCTGAAGGCGGACGGCACCCCCGATTATGACGCGATCCCCGAAGCCGTCAAGAACGCAAAGGTTGTCTATCTGCAGCGTTCGCGCGGCTACTCGCTGCGTCCGGCGCTGACGGTCAGCGATATCCGCAGAATCGTCGAGCTTGCGCGGACAACCAATCCGGACGCGATCGTTATGGTCGATAACTGCTACGGCGAATTCGTCGAATATGACGAGCCGACCGATGCAGGCGCCGATCTCATCATCGGCTCGCTGATCAAGAATCCCGGCGGCGGCATCGCGGAAACCGGCGGCTATATCGCCGGAAAGGCTGCGCTTGTCGAGCAGTGCGCCTACCGCCTGACATGCGTCGGCATGGGCAAGGAGGTCGGCTGCTCGCTGAATCAGTGCCGCTCGATGTATCTCGGTCTGTTCATGGCGCCTGAGGTTGTAGCAAATGCACGCAAAACCGGCGCTTTTGCAGCATCGCTGTTCCGTTCGCTCGGCTTTGAGTGTCTGCCCGCCGCAGGACAGACCGCCGGTGATATCATCACTGTGCTCGCGCTGCGCTCCCCCGCTGCAATGGAGGCGTTCTGCGCAGGCATTCAGGCGGGTTCCCCTGTTGATTCCTATGTCACGCCCGAGGCGTGGGATATGCCCGGCTACGAGAGCAAGGTCATCATGGCTGCCGGAACATTCACCGGCGGCGCTTCAATCGAGCTTTCCGCAGACGGTCCGATGCGCGACCCGTTTGCGGTGTATCTGCAGGGCGGCATCACCTACGGCAGCGGCAAGCTCGGCATCCTGACAGCGGCACAGTCCATGCTGGACCGCGGTCTCATCACATTCTGAACCTCATGAAAGAAAGGAAGTTTTGACAATGGCAGATCACGATAAAACCGGCGAGCTCTCGATCAACAACTACTTTGATGAAGGTCTTGCGGACGGCACCGAGCCGAACAATCCCTTCGAGGTTCTGGAACCGGAGGAGCCGAAGAAAAAGAAAAAAACTGTCAGCAGCAAGCGCAGCCGCCGCCCCGGACACAAGCGCGTTCTTGTGGTGCTGTGTGTGATTCTCGCACTGATTCTTGCGGCTGTGATTTTCTTCTTCATCCAGCACCGCCGCAATGACGGCCAGCGCTACGCTAAGAAGTTCTCGGAGAACATCGGCAAGCAGATCACCTCGGCGCAGAAGGCTGCCGGCATCACGCCGAAACAGCGCTCGGATTATGCAACGCTCAACAGCCTCTATTCCTCGTATCAGGGCATTGCAGAAAGCAGCAAAAGCTGCCGCATTCAGGGCGTCAAAATGCCGGAATGGGCGATCTTCCTCAACACCGATGCCGAGGAGCTGACGAACGTCACCTACTATAACTATGACCTGCTGGAGAAAAATGTCTTCGGCACCGAGCGCAAGGCGTATATCGACCACCAGTCGATCAAGCCGGGCGCCACGCTCGAGACCGTCGAGCAGACGCTTGATCTCGTTCCCTACCGCATCCAGTATCTGCAGGGCAAGACCGAGCTGCGCGAATACCGCTACTGCTACAAGGACGGCAACTCCGACGAGATCGCTTCTTATGTCATCACCGCACTTTGGGATGAAAACGGCGTATTAACTGATATTTCGCAGACCAAGCGCAACTATATCGGCACGCTGCTCGCGAGCCCCGAAGCATAACGTTTATTCAACTGAAATCCGCGTAAACAACCTGTCCGGTTTTGTCGAAACCGCCGAAAAACATTACAAAAATGCTACAATTTGAAAGCAAATCGGTGCAATCATCGGAAAATCATTGACAGAACGCCGGATTCCTGATAAAATGTAAACTGGATTGTCAGAATAGTCTTCCTGCGCAGGACAATTATATGTTCATTGAAGGATGCGCAGGGTTGGGAAGGAGTTTATGCAATGAGCGATCTGAAGCTCTGCTTTGGCTGCATGGAGCCGCTGGGCAGCGATGAGACGGTCTGCGCGCGCTGCGGCTACGATCAGCACAGCACCTGTCTCTCGAATTACCTCAAGCCCGGCACAATGCTGCATGAGCGCTTTCTGGTCGGAAAAATGCTCGCCGCGAACGGCGAAGGCGTCACATATATCGGCTATGATTCCTCAGTGGACTGCAAGGTCCTGATCCGCGAATATTTCCCCGAGCGCCTTTGCAGCCGCGTGCAGAACAGCACGGCGATCAATGTCAATTATGAGCATCTTGCGCAGTATAAAGCACTCATGGCGGAATATACCGAGCTGAACAAGGCACTTGCCCGTTTGCGGAATCTCAGCCACCTGAATCCCGCGCTCGATATGTTCGCCGAGAACAACACCACCTATGCAGTCTATGAATACCTCGAGGGCAGCACGCTCCTCGATTACCTCAAGGAAAACGCCGGAGAGCTGAGCTGGAACACCGTCCGCCGGATCTTTCCGCCGCTGTTCACAACGCTCAGCCTGCTCCATAACGCAGGCGTTCTGCACCGCGGTCTGAGTCCCGAAACGATCTTTGTCACCGACAAAGGCGAAATCAAGCTGACAGGCTTCTGCATCTCCGCCGTGCGCACGAACGATACCGAGCTCGATGCAGAGCTCTTTGACGGCTACGCTGCCCCCGAGCAGTATTTTGCCGACCGGCAGCAGGGCACATGGACCGATGTCTATGGCATCTGCGCCGTGCTCTACCGCATCCTCACCGGCTGCAGAGCGACCGATGCGATGTCGCGGCAGGATTATGACATTCTTGTCCCGCCGAGTGAGCTGAATCCGAAGATTCCGGAGAATGTTTCCGAGGGCATCATGAAGGGTCTGCTGCTTGACGGCAGCATGCGCGTCCGCACGATCACCGATCTCGTCACGCTCCTGTTTGATACGGAGCCTGTCACGGAGCAGGAACCGCATCCGGCAGATGCGTTCAACGATCCGCTGCCCGCATCCAAGGGCTCGACTGCCGTGTTCCATCCGCAGACGCACCACACCGCGGAGCACCAGAATGTCAGCCACAGCCAGAATCACAGCCAGCCGCAGAGACGGCCGCAGCAGCGTCCGCAGAACGGAAACGGTCAGAACCGCAGCGGTCAGAGCCGCAATCCGCAGCAGCGCAGACCTGCAAGCGCAAACGGTCAGCGCCGCCCGCAGCAGTCTCAGCAGCGCAGCAGCAGCGGTTCCAGACCGCGTCAGGCTGCCGCCGCACATACCAATCACCCGCAGACCCGCCGCCCTGCCGCAGCCGCAGCAACCGCTGCACGCAACCGCAAGGCTGAGGAGGCAACGGTATTTGAGCGCATCCGCGCACCGCTGTTCATCGCAATCCTGTTCTTTGCGATCCTGACGCTTGTTGTCTGGGCGATTGTAAAGGTGCTGAGCGGTTTCGGCAACGGCAATGACACGCTGTTCAAGGATAAGAACAGCTCTGTTTCCGATAACATCATCCCCGCGCAGACCGATGAGCCCTCGCCGGATGAGCATCCGGATTTTGTTGTGCCGGATCTCGTCGGCAAGAGCTACTCGATCAAAAAGGAGGAGATGGATTCCTACGGCTACCTCAAGCTGGATCCGGAATTCGTCTTCCGCGAGGATCACCCGAAGGACATGATCTATGAGCAGGAGATCGAGCCGGGCACGCTGGTTGTCACCGGCAGCACGCTGAAGGTCAAGGTCAGCCTCGGCACCTCGAATCTCGTCATCCCGACCTTTAAGGATATGCAGCTCAAGAGCTACCTGAAAGTGCTCGAGGATATGGGTCTTGCAGAGGCAATCGACGGCGGCGGAAACAACAATATCACGCCGAATGCGCCGAACGGTCTCTACTGGAGCTATCAGTCCAAGCTGACAACCGCCGCGCAGACCACCTCGCCCGAGACCGTCACCACCACCAAGGACGGCAAAACCCATATCGTCAAGTATATCTCCAAGGTGGATTACAACTATCAGAACGGCTATGTCTGCGCCGTCGAGCCGGAGCCGGGTACACCGTTCAATGCGCTCGATGACTACGAAATCACCGTGTATTATGCGTATAATCCGGTTTATGTTCAGGTCACCGGCATGACCCAGAACGGCACCACCGCAACCGGTACGAAGAATACCAAGATCACCGGCATCACGACTTCCTCCAAGACAACGGCAAAGCTCCCTGACGGCACGGAAGTCACCGGACAGCAGACCAAAGCACAGGAACAGCACACCGATGCACCGGCGAAGGCAACCGATCCGCCGCCTCCGGTTGTGACCGATCCGCCTGCGACGAATCCGCCGCCTCCTCCGGTTGTCACCGATCCGCCCGCACCGCCTCCGCCGGATAATCCGCCTGCAGAGAACAACGAGGGCTGATCGCAGAATCAGGAGCAATACCAAAATCAACACCGCGAAGCTGAGAATGTTTCGCGGTGTTTTTTTCGGTATCGCTTCGCGATGATTGATAATGGGCTCCGCCCAAACCCGCCAAAGGGATACTATCCCTTTGGAATCCCATTAAAATAAAATTTGTCAGTAAAGATATCCTGCTCGATAAAACGCTTGAGTGATAATATTTACTGTATGAAACCCGTATAAATGCATAAACTATCAGCAAAACCAATCAAGGGAGATGCTGATATGAAAGAAGCAGGCAGTCTCATCCGGCTGCGCAGACCGCCCTCCGTGACAGCGTGGAGCAGTACCGTCGGGCAGAAGGAGGCGGAAGGTCCGCTCGGGGATTGCTTTGATATCGCCGAGCCGGACAGCCGCTTCGGACAGCCCACATGGGAACAGGCAGAAAGCGAACTGCAGCGACGCACCTTGCACCGGCTGCTCGAAAAAGCACGCATCAGCGCGGAAGATGTGAGCTGTCTGTTCGCCGGCGACCTCATCAACCAGTGCACCAGCTCGACCTATGCGCTGCGGCATCTCGACATCCCCTATTACGGCATTTTCGGCGCATGCTCGACCTTTGCCGAGGGGATTCAGCTTGCAGCGGCGATGGTCACCGGCATGGAGCTGCCGCGCTGTGCCGTCCTGACATCTTCGCACTTCTCGAGCGCCGAGCGGCAGTTCCGCTTTCCGCTCGCATACGGCGGACAGCGCACCCCGAATGCACAGTGGACATGCACCGCAGCAGGCGCCGTGCTGCTCGCCCCGACCGCTGCGCCGCCCTATGTCCGCGGCATCTGTGCGGGCAGAATCCGCGATCTCGGCATCACCGATGCAAGCAATATGGGCGCTGCAATGGCGCCTGCCGCCGCGGATACAATCGCGCGGTATCTCTCCGCGACGCGCACCCGTCCTGCGGATTATGACGCCATTGTGACCGGCGATCTCGGGATCGTCGGAAGCAGGCTGCTGATCCGGCTGATGGAGCAGAACGGCTATGAGCTGCGCGGTGTGCATCAGGACTGCGGCGTCATGATGTTTGACCAGAACCGGCAAGATACCCACGCAGGCGGCTCTGGCTGCGGCTGTTCAGCAAGCATCATCTGCGGATATTTTCTGCCGCGGCTGCAATCCGGCGCGCTGCATAATGTGCTCTATGCGGCGACCGGCGCGCTGCTCTCCCCGATGCTCTGTCAGCAGGGCGAGAGCATTCCGGGAATCTGCCACGTTGTGCATCTCTCGCACGAATCGGGAAAGGAGCAGGCATCATGAACTATTTGTGGGCATTTGTGATCGGCGGGCTGCTCTGTGTCATCGGGCAGCTTTTGATTGATGACACCAAGCTGACACCGGCGCGCATTCTCGTCGGATATGTGGTCGCGGGCGTGACGCTCGGCGGTCTCGGGGTCTATCCGCATCTGGTGGAGCTGGCAGGCGCAGGCGCGACCGTGCCGCTCTCAGGATTCGGCAATCTGCTCGCGCAGGGCATCCGCGAGCAGGTCGATGCAAACGGGTTGCTCGGCGTCCTGACAGGCGGGCTGCAGGCGGCATCCGGCGGCATCACGGCAGCGCTCCTGTTCGGATTGCTCGCCGCCTTCTTCTTTCGCACCCCAGCAAGGGAGTAACGGTGTCTCCGACGGATCAATAATGGGGGCTTACAGTGTTGCTGTGCAAACTGTGCCCCAAACAATGATAACAACTTAAGGCGCACACGGCGAAGCCGAAATAAAAGTTTTGGTCGAGCTTTTTCAAAAGCTCGCAGGTTTCCAAAGGGCGGCGCCCTTTGGTCGCACTCCGCAGAGTGCGAAATGCCCCTGCGCAAGGAGCTCCGCAGGGGTGAATCCGATAAAACGATCCGGTGGATCGTTTTTCGGAGAGGGGCGCCCTGCGATAGAGGGCGCCCCTAAGTGAATTGCAGCGCAATTCACTGGGAAACGCAACATCTTAAGTTGTTGGCATTAGTGCCCCCAAGCCCCCGCTGGGGATATTATCACCAGACCCCATTTTGATATGATTAGAACAAAGCCGCTCCGGAAAACGGGGCGGCTCTCTGTTTGCAGGAAAAAAGATAAAAATATGACATAAACAGCTGGTTCTTGCAAGGTTTGTAAACAATCTGCGAAAAAGCCGCGGAAACCTCTTGCTTTTTGTCCGGATATATGTTAGAATAAAAGTGTCTGATGTTCAGACAAGGTCATTTTACATTCAGGAGGAAAGAGTATGAAATACGGATATTTTGATCTCGAACACAAAGAATACGTGATCACCCGTCCCGACACGCCCTCCGCGTGGTCGAATTATCTCGGTGATCCGGAATACGGCGCAATCATCACGAACAACGCAGCCGGCTACAGCTTCGTCAAATCCGGAGCAAACGGCAGAATCGGCAGATTCCGCTTCAACTCCATGATGGCACTCCCCGGCAGATATATCTACCTGACCGATAAAGAAAATAAGGACTTCTGGTCTGCATCGTGGCAGCCGGTCGGCAAGCCGCTTGATCAGTACAAGTGCGTCTGCCGCCACGGCACCGCGTATACCGTCCTGACCGCTGAATATGCGGGTATCAAGACTGAAACCACATACTACGTGCCGGATACCTACGAGGTCTGGCAGTGCAAGATTACGAACAATTCCGACCGTCCGCGCAAGCTCTCCGTGACCGGGTTCATCGAGTTCACCAACGAGAGCAACTATCAGCAGGATCAGGTCAATCTGCAGTACACGCTGTTCATCACGCGGACAAGCTTCGAGGGCGGCAACCGCATCATCGAGCACATCAACGAGAACAGCGGCAGAGATGCATCCGGCTCGAATCATAAGGAGCGCTTCTTCGGCATCGCAGGCGCAAAGGCTGCAACCGCAAACGGCGACCTCACCTCCTTTATCGGACCGTATCGCACCTACTCCAACCCGATCGCTGTCGAGAACGGCAAGTGCGACGGCACGTTGAATTATAAC
Organism: Oscillospiraceae bacterium; assembly: GCA_017523995.1. Next base: position 22,746 of record JAFWUX010000172.1, read on the forward strand.
AGCAACGCCTGCGGTGCGCTGCAGTCCGATATCGAGCTTGCACCGGGCGAGACAAAGACGATTATCTATGTCTTCGGTCAGCGCAATTCCGCTGAGGCGGCAGAAATCCTAAAGAAGTATGAGGATGTTGCAGTCGCAGACAAGGAGATCGAGAACCTCCGTGCATACTGGCATGAGCAGCTCTCGCACTTCGAGGTCGAGACGCCTTCCGACGAGTTCAACAACATGATCAACGTCTGGAACGCATATCAGTGCTTCATCACCTCGATCTGGAGCCGCGCGGCATCGCTGATCTACTGCGGCGAGCGCAACGGCTACGGCTACCGCGACACCGTGCAGGATATTCAGGGCATCATCCACCTCAATCCGGAAATGGCGCTCGAAAAGATCCGCTTTATGCTCTCTGCACAGGTCGATAACGGCGGCGGTCTGCCGCTGGTCAAGTTCAATCACAACGCCGGTCACGAGAACACGCCGGATGATCCGGAATACGTCAAGGAGACCGGTCACCCCTCCTACCGCGCAGATGACGCGCTCTGGCTGTTCCCGACCATCGTCAAGTACATCGGCGAATCGGGCAATCAGGCATTCCTTGATGAGGTCATCGTCTATGCAAACGGCGGCGAGGACAGCGTTTACAATCACCTGAAGCGCGCGATCAACTTCTCGATGGAGCGTCTCGGTGCGCATCATATGCCTGCCGGTCTGCATGCGGACTGGAATGACTGCCTGCGTCTCGGCGCAAAGGGCGAATCGACATTCGTTGCATTCCAGCTCTATTACGCGATCCGCGAGATGATGGAGATGGCAAAGGCAAAGAATGACACCGAATATCTTGCATATCTCGAAAAGACGCAGGCAGAACTGACAGAGGCACTCGAAAAGTGCTGGGATGAGGACCGCTTCATCCGCGGCATCCGCGAGGACGGCACAATCGTCGGCGCAAAGAAGGATCCCGAAGCAAACATGTGGCTGAATCCGCAAAGCTGGTCGGTGATCTCCCGCTTCGCATCGCGGGAGCAGGCAGAGAAGGCAATGGAGAGCGTCCACCGCATCCTCAACACGCCTTACGGCGCAAAGCTGCTTGAGCCGCCCTATGTCGATCATTACTTTGACGGCGCACTCATGCACATCTTCAATCCGGATACCAAGGAAAACGGCGGTATCTTCTCGCAGTCGCAGGGCTGGCTGATTCTGGCAGAATCGCTGCTCGGTCACGGCGACAGAGCATTTGAATACTTCATGGAAAGCTCCCCTGCCGCAATGAATGACAAGGCGGAGATCCGCGTCATGGAGCCGTATGTTCACGGTCAGTTCACCGAGAGCAAGCGCTCGCCGTTCGAAGGACGTTCGCACGTTCACTGGCTGACCGGTACCGCATCGACAGTCATGGTCGGCTGCGTTGAGGGTATCTGCGGCATGCGCACCGAGCTGAACGGTCTGCGCATTGATCCGTCGATTCCGGCAGCATGGGACGGCTTCAAGATCCACAAGGCATTCCGCGGCAAGAAGCTGAACATCAATATTCAGAATCCGAAGCATGTTCAGAGCGGTGTCAAGTCGATGACCGTCAACGGCAAGCAGATCGAGGGCAATTTCCTGCCGGCAGATCAGCTCGCAGATGTCACCGAGATCGAGATTACGCTCGGCTAAGCGTCAAATATCATAAAAGCGTGATTCGCTCTGAGAACACCAGAGCGCGTCACGCTTTTTCTTTCATTTAGAATGCTAAAATGAAAACTCCCACACATCGCTGCATGGGAGTTAAATGGTAGCGGGAAAAGCCCGCTCAAATGGGCCATCAGGGACTCGAACCCGGGACCAACCGGTTATGAGCCGGGAGCTCTAACCAACTGAGCTAATGGCCCTCTGAATATAACAAAACCCAGAGTGCAAACTCTGGGTTTTGGTGCCGGCATCGATCTATCTTCCCGGGTCGTCTCCAACCAAGTATTTTCGACGCGAATGAGCTTAACTTCCGTGTTCGGAATGGGAACGGGTGGAACCTCATTGCCATTAACACCGGCTCTCTCAA
>JAFWUX010000173.1 GCA_017523995.1 Oscillospiraceae bacterium
ATCCACTACTGAATCGGGCCGGATTCAAAATCCGGAGGGCTATTTTTTCCACTCCGCAGCTGGTGTAGCCCCAGACCCCCTCACTTATCCGTTTTCATTACCGATCTCGCTGACCAGATTCGAGATCGCGGAGTTGTCCTGTTCCTTTGCAATATCCTGAAGCCGTTGAATTGCCACCGTTTTATCCCCCTGACCGGAGAACAAAGTGCCAAGTGCATTGAGCGCGGCATTGATGTCACTCGGCGACAAATCGCCATTGAACATCATCGCAGAAAGCGTCTCGCGCTGCTCGTCCTGTATCAGCTGTCTGTACTCCTTCTGGAGCACACCGAGCTGCTTTTCTCTCGCGTTCAGGTCGGAGCGCATCTGCCTGACTTTGCTTTCATAATCCTCTTTTGCTTTCTTGATTGCCGCTCGCATATCGTTGATCGCAGTCGCCTGCTTCTCCATTTCTGCGCGAACCGTCGCGGCAGTCCGCTTCTTGATTCCCTTCGGCATGGCATTCATCCTTTCTTTTTGTGTTCGATGATCGGGTAGTAATCTCGCGCTGCATCCACCTTGACTGACACGATCAGCAGCAGAATTTTCAGCAGCGGCAGGATTTCGTTCTGAAAAAGGAGAACCGACACACAGTCCTCACCGTTCGACTGGAACGTCTTGCCGTACCGCAGAATCTTGTCCTTAAGTTTCTGCGCCGAGATTGCCATTTCGTTTTTCTCATCCGCGTGAATGATGAGATCAAGCGCTGCCAGCAGGCTGTTCACATGGTTCCGCGGCAGATACAACGGCAGCGCGTTCTTCGGAATTCTCTGTCCCATTTCGTTATACCCCCGTGAAATAGGCAAGCAGATCAGCTTTGTTGACCAGAATCTTTCCGTGCACGCCCTGACCGGTTCGGATGCTCGGTAGCTTGCCCTGTGCGATCAGCTGCCGTACCGTATGCTCCGAAAGGCCGCGAATGACACCGGTGCATTCCTTGATCGTCAGCATTTCGACCGGGTTGTTTTCAGCGGGCTTCTTCTCGACCGGAGCCTTTTCTTCCTCGTCATTCGCAAGCTGACCGATCAGCGCGATGATTTCCGCCATAATTTCGCTTTTTGTTCTCTTCATATTCATACCCCTCCCTGTTCAAGAGTGCAAGGATGCAAACTTTCGTTGCCTTTGCACTCTTGCATCCTTGCATCGTTGCCGTCCGGCAGCGACCAATACCAGCCGTCCGCCTTCTTCTCTGACTGCACGCCGAGCGCCTTCTTTGCTGCAACCATCGTGCGCTTGGAGATGACGCATTCCTCCGCTCTTGCAAGTATCTCTTTCTGTGATTTCGCTCCTTCTCTTAACTCATGCAGAAGCAGCTGTTCCGCGAGCTTTCCTTTCTTCTTTCCGCTTGAACCAGAGAGCAACTCGCTTGGGTCTCCATCATATTCTCCGAGATACCGGAAGCCGTTATCCTTGTCAAGTTCAAACGCAACAGGTTTTCCCTCCGGTGCAAGACTGCTCTTTGCATGAATCATGACACGCACCTGCGGGTTTTCCTTGTCCCGCGCAACGATCAGAACACTCCGCGCCGCCGCTGCAAAGTCTATGCTGCCAAGTCCTCTGTATGATGCCTTCTGTCCCGATGACTTGTTCATGTGACCGATCAGCACGATGGCGCAACCGTATTTCTCCGCGATGTTTCCAAGATGTGCCATGATTGGGCGGACTTCATTCGCTCTGTGCATATCCACCGCCGCGCCGAGATATGCCTGAATCGGATCAAGGATCACGAGCTTTGCATTGGTCTGCTGAATTGCGGCTTCCAGTCTGCCGTCTGTCATCGAAACACATTGCTCACTTTCGTCGATCACGAGCACTTTTGAGCAGTCTGCGTTCGCTGCAATCAGCCGTGGCTTGATTGTATCTGCCAGACCGTCTTCCGCAGTCTGGTAAATCACCGTGACCGGCTCTTGCTGTTCCTCGGCGCCGAACATTTTGCCCTGCGTCAGTTCCGCTGCCAGATGCAGCACCAATGTTGTCTTGCCCTCTCCGGGATCGCCC
>JAFWUX010000013.1 GCA_017523995.1 Oscillospiraceae bacterium
ATGGTCAGTAGGTTTAAAGCCTCTGGGAAGAATAGTTTTGTTGGATCCCGATAGTTGCTTTATTACAACTATATATCTGAAAGTCCGTTTTGCAGAGCTTTCGTTCTTTGTAATCACACAGGCTGCCTTTCTGCGCAGGGAAAAAAGCGGAATCCCCCGAACCGTCGGATCAAGCGATCCTTCAGTGCGGGGGATTCAATATCTTTATGATTTCGTTTCTGCGTCAGGCGGGATACGTGAAAAGCAGATCTTGTGATAATAGTTTATACCGTCAAAAACGGTATTGTGAGACTGGTCGGAGTCAGATTCTCCAAAGCCGATGCCGGTCTGCATTTTCTCTGAAGCATCCGATCAATGCCGCCGACGCTTCAAGAGATTTTGAAGCTGCCGCTGAGCCTGACAGAATTGACCGTCTCAGTTTCCTTGGTACCGGTCAGCTGCGGTACATCCAGACTGAGCACAATGGATACCTTGCCGGTTCCCTCCTTCTCGGTGAATTTCAGTGTGCCGGAGGGTGCACCTTCAAAGGCACCCGACCACTCGTTTTCTTGATGCATGATATGCTCATCCATATCACCGTCCCCGTCTTCATCATACCACTCTTTATAGTCTTCGCGCCAAAACGCCGAGAACGTGCCCGCCGAGCAGGAGATGATCTTTGCCGTCCAATTTGTCGGCGACTCGGCGTCTGTCACCTTTCCGCTTACAGTGAAGCCGGAATACTGCCATTTCTCGGATTCAAGCGACAGCGGATCTTTCTCTCTGAGCGGGTCATCCGCACCAGCACCCGCTTCCAACTCGAAGGTGAAGTTACCTGATGCATCCAGCGTGAAATGTGCGGTGCTGTTTCTGCTGACAGACACACAGCCGTAAGAACCGTCCACGCTGAGATCCTGATTGATGATTGGGAAATCGAGCGTGCCGAAATCCATTTCAAATGGTTTTGCCATCGCACAGCGTCCCTCCGCGAATTTATCCGAAGCGTCGATCGCCTCGCAGACTGTGATCTGCAGTCTGCATTTCCGGCGGATGTTCAGGTGGAGATCTGCGGTTGAGAGGGTCAGCTCCTTCTGCCAGCCGGCAAATTCCACCGGAATCGCGGCGGTCTCATTGCCGTCCACCCGGCAGATAAGCAGAAAGCGGTCTGTCAAACCGGATGCGCCTTCCTCGGACGGTGCCGATTGCAGCTTCACTGTGAATTGTTCGGTCTCCGCGTTATAGCTGACCTGCGGCGTTTCCGGTGCGGGGATAAAATGCGCAGTGTATCCGCTCTTCCCGACCGTTCCGGCGCACTGAATCTCGCGATAATGCAGATCCGGCTTCGCCGATACCATTACCGTGCCCTTTTTGGTCTCGTTGCCGATTGGTTTTCCGTCCGTGCCGTCCGGAATCAGGAAAGTGTGTGCAGGCTGATTTCGGCCGAAATCCTTGTCGCGTACCAGAATCACAGACCAGTTTCCCGTTTTGGATCTGAGCACCGTCTGTGTGCATGTGAAGTCCTGATATCCGACATCCAGATGCACCTGTGTTCTGTCGCTGCCGATCTTGACAATGTGCATGAGCGAGGGGAAAAATTTAACGACATTGTCATCCTCATAATTCTCGTTTCTCCTATGCTGCTCCACCTGAGCTGCACGAGTGAGCTCCTTTTCGCCCATCTTTTTCTGGAACGCCTTCCAGTAGGCACCAAGCACAATGTAGGGATTTGTGCCCGGCTGTGATTCAAAGCCGTAGATATCGTTCAGCGTCTTCAGGATGCTCCGGTTCTTCTCAAAGGCGAGGATCATCTCCCAGCCCTTGAGCTTCTTTTTCTTACAGGTTTCGAGGTATTCCCAGAAATGGCTGAGTGTATAGCCGGCGGGTATCAGTATGTCTTTGCTTTTTCCGTGCTCCTCCAGCGGAAGACCGTAAGTTTCATATTTGTCGGTGATGGTCTCCTCATAGGCAGTGAAGGTATCCTTATCGTCCGTCAGGTAAAAATCACCGGCGCGGTGTTCAATGACAGCGGCGGACATCTCCGAAAACTTGAGATATTTCCTGACATGCGTGGAGAGCTTGAGATTCTGGTAAATATGATAAAGCTCATGTGTCAGCGTGATCAGGTAGCGGTCGGCTTTTTCTGCGGGTATAATTGTTTTGTAAATATCCCCAAAAGGCGTATCCGCTGCAACATGCTTGCATTTATTTGTGGTGCGTTGCAGGCAGATATACTGCGGGCCAAAGGTCGGATTATAGGCGAAACCGTCGCCCTTAACGGCTTCACCGAAATAGATTGCGGGTTTTGTGCTGCCGAGCGTCGGGCAGCCCTCTTCAAAACGCAGATAAAAGTACGCCCGTTTAAACTGCTCGGCGACCAGCGCGACATCGGCAGGCACGCCGTTCTTCACCTTAAGATCAGCCTGATAATCCGCGTTGTTCTGGAGATATTCGTCGGCAAGCTTTGCAATTTTCCGGTTGACCTTAAGTTTGAATCCCACGGTATCATAGGCCCATGCAATCCATTCATGTTCAACCTCTTCCTGTGCCTTCTGACGCACAGCTTCCTTTGCGTGATTGTATGCCTTCTTCATGCGCTCTTCGCGTTCCGCATCCTCCGGCGCGGCTTCGAGATCCGCATACTGGATATAGCAATACGGTGTTTTCGCCCATTTGAGGGGTGCCTGCAATTCCGCTTCGCTCCAGATCTTGTCACGATCCTGATAGAGCTGATAGGCATAGGCACAGCTTACAACCACGAGGATTGATACCAGTACAACGAGCGTTGTGCTGTTCTGGTCGCTTTCCCAACGGAGCAATGCGCCGTCACACTCTGTCAAATATTCGGTGACATTGCCGTCATCGGCGACGCGCAGCAAACGGATATTTTCATAGAGTGTCTCCGGAATGCCGAGCGTCGAGAGGTCATAGGTGCAGGAATAATAGCCCGGCAAATGCTCGTCGGGCTTGAGTCCCGCTTCGAGATTCCAGCCGTCCAGCAGCAGCGCGGGGTCATCGCCGAGCAGCGTCTCCGCCTCTTCAAAATCCTCCTGCGTAAGCTCCGAGAACTGCAGCTGCCCGTCATAGCTGAGCACATTTTCCTCTGCGGTGACTGTCAGCGCATCAAAGGGTTTCTCCGTGAATGCTGCGCTGTTCCCCGCCGGCACCCCAAGCCATGTGAAGTCGCCGGAATCGGGGATTTCCGTTTCACTGCCGTCTGCCTCGGCGGGCTGCGGCGGCAATTCCGGTATGTCAGGACTAAGCGCAATCAGGCGCAGCAGCGCGGTACAGTCCAGAATCGTCAGGATGCCGTCAAGATTGACGTCGCCGGCGAGCTGTCCTTCATTCGAGAGCGAAATCCACGGATCCTCCGTGAGCAGACGCATCAGCAAAACCGCATCCGCAATGGAGAGAACACCGTCCTGATTGACGTCGCCGTACAGCAGATCAGGATCCGGTTCTGCGGATGTTGCAGGTTTTGATGTTGTTTTGACTGTTGTCGTGACCGGCTTTGCTGTTGTCGTGACCGGCTTTGCCGTTGTCGTGACCGGCTTTGCTGTTGTCGTGACCGGCTTTGCTGTTGTCGTGACCGGCTTTGCTGTTGTCGTGACCGGCTTTGCTGTTGTTGTGACCGGTTTTGCCGTTGTTACGACCGGCATCGTTGTCTGCGCTTCCTTTACGGTGATGACGCAGACATCATTCACCGGAATGCTGTCCGCGGGATGACCGAACACGGTGCAGGGCGTCCCGTTGACATAGACCCCGGCATCATCTGAAAAGCTATAGCCGTATCTCGCCGCAATGCAGATATCGTAATGATACTGCCGGCCCGCTTCAAATACGGTCAGACGGTTCTCATCCGTCAGACCCATTTCCGCATTGAACTGCTCGCTGCTTGTTACAAAGCATTCAGGATTCTGAACATCGGCCCAGCGTTCATATACGATCTCAAACTGGGATGGGTCAGCCGGACGCGCCGTAAAACGCGGCGATTCTCCGGCGCAGTAATCCAGCACCGCGTCAACAATATACGCAGCAGAAATTGCCTGCGCATCCGGTGCAAGTGGCGTCACATGCGGAATGAAATCGCAGTAAAGTATAAGGTTTTTCCCTTCGTTTCGCACAGATGCGGTATACTGCCTGCTGTCGATCAGGTTCCCTTCATAATACAGTGTGATGTATTCCGGGAAATACCAGCCGCTGTCGGCAGTTAAAGCGAGCGCATAACGGTACGGAACACCGGTCGGTTCATCGGGAATCGGCAGCCCGTCCGATTTTACCGCGTAAGCTGAACTGTCGCTGATGCATGACCAGCCTTCATTCAGAATACTTGCGTGCAGCAAAGTGTCTCCGTCCAGATATGCAGTGAAATCCGGGGCGGTGCCGATCGTCAGCGATGTACTCACATTGGAAAAAGAGATTGTTTCAATCGTCTGCTCTTCCGCAGAAAAAACAGGCTGTACAGCCGTTTCAACAGCGAGGAGCGCAGCAATCCCTGCGGATAAAAAGGGGCGGAGTTTTCGGAACATTACGATCACCTCCTTCACCATACAGCATGTTCCGGATTTTGATTGGGGATACGGAAATATGAATGCAGCAATTTATTTTATTATAACAGATATTATTCATGATGTCAATATGTTTTAGAGAATACGCCATGCTCTTGATTGCGACACAGCAATACATGTTCTTTTATTTGTCAAATCATAATTGACTTTTTTGCCTCAATGTGCTATAATATAAAAAAGCAAGCCGAATGTTCAATGCTTTTGGATAAAAAACACATTTGCAATCAAGCGGAGGTGATAGCATGTTCTGTCGAAATTGCGGACAGCAAATCAATGAAGGTGCTTCTTTTTGCAGTAACTGCGGTGAGAAGATCGCAACCCCGGCCGGTCAGGCAAAGCCGCCTGTCACGCCTGCTTCACAGAGAACAATCACGCCGCCGCCGTAAAACCGGCAGCCATATCAGACACCGCCGACGCCGCAGCCGGGATATTCGCAGCAGCCGTATCAGAATCCGCAGTTCCGGCAGGGTGCGGCTCCTGCGTATACTGCCGTACAGCCGCCGCAGACACGCTCCAATACGGCGCTGCTCATTGTGATCATCGTGCTGCTGCTCATCCTTGTACTGATCGGCGGGATCCTGCTGTTTATCAACCCGGGTTATCTGCGGCAGAATAACGGCGGGGATCACGGCCTGCTGACACTGAACAGCACAACAGAGCCCGTTCAGACCGCTTTTGCTCCCGGAAGTGCAATCACACAGGATGCTTCTGCGGCCGCACCGGTCACGCAGCCGCCGGAAACAGCTGACAGTATAGATTTCCCGCAGGGACTGATCGGGGGCAATTACAATCCGATGGAAGAGCCGTGGGCATTGTCCACCGGTGAACGTCCGCGATTTGATGAGTTTGAATGGTGCTTCGGACAGTTCGGATTTGTCCGTCAGGCACCGGAGAATGCAGAGCTTATTTCAGATGTGCAGGTCTATAACGGCGGCTGGAAGGCAATGATCATCTATAATCCGGATGACCCGGACGGAATCTTTACGCGTGAGCTGGATAACATCTCGGTCAGCGTCGATCAGAATCATACGGTGCAGCTGACGGTAGACTGGTACCTGATGGCACCGGATTATTCGGAGATCACCAACGAAGAAGATATGGAGGACACTGTTTTTACGGGTGCAGTCACCAATACCGGAATATCCGTAAACGGTTCTGCGCTGATCAATATTGATAATTTCTGGCACGACGGCGAAAGACAGTATGCGACCGGAACCATCACGCCGCAGAACGGTGTGACCGGATATCTTGCAATGGTCAGACCGTAATCTGACCGGCAGACGGAACGCGATCCAAACAGAAAGAAGGTGCGATCATGAGCTTTTGCCCGAATTGCGGTTCACAGATCGAGGGGCAGCCGAACTTCTGCGAACAGTGCGGTACGCCGCTGACTGCACAGTCCGCAGCACCCGCCGACACCCGGCCGGACACACAGCAGCCGCCCCCAGAATTTGACCCGGCACGCTTTTATGCCGGAACCGGAGCAGTGCGAAACGGCATTCCTGCGCCGGGTTATTCGGATCGCTGCAATGATCCTGAGATCCTACAGGCACTTCAGAAAAATAATAAAGCAGGGAATATCCTTTCTCTGTTTCTGATCCCGCTTCCGCTGATCGGCTTTGTGATATACAGCATCGTGACGGATAACGTGCCGATCGAAGAAGCAATCAGAAACGGACTAATCGTTTCTGCCGTTTTTCTCGTTTTCGCAGTGCTGAGCAAAATCACTGTGGCACTGAAAAAGCCGTATGAAGCAGTCGTGACCGATAAAAAGAGCCGGATGCGGACGCACAACGGGAACGACACCGACAGTTATACCGAATATACGATCACAGTGCAGACAAATGACGGTAAGAGAAAAAAGATCGTCGAAACAGACCGCAGCAGAGCCTTTGCATGGGACTATCTGAATATCGGGGATCGGTTCCGGTTTCATCCGAAGTTCGCATTCCCGTATGAACGGTTTGAAAAATCGTCTGCCCGCTGCCTGTACTGTGTTGTCTGCCAAAGGGAAAACCCTGTGGAGGCTGACCGCTGTCAGAAATGCGGCGTGCCCCTGCTGAAATAACCGATCCGGCATTTGTACAGTCAGCCTGCAATGAGAGGAGGTCATGATATGTTCTGCCCGAACTGCGGTTTTCAGATCAGCGATGACGCACGCTTCTGTGAACAGTGCGGTGCTTCTCTGAACAGCGGCGGAATGCGCGCTGAAACGGAAACAAACGCACCTGCACAGACCCCTCCCGTTCAGAACGCAGCGATGGAGGGCACGAAGGTCACAAAGAATATTTATCTGTGTCCGGACGGCATGTTCCGCTGGATCTATGAATTCAGAATGATGAAGAATCCGGTGATCCTGTTCACGATCCTAAAAATTTTCGGAGGGATCTTCGGCGGTATCTGGTTATTTGAAACTGTCCTGATGCTGTTTGACGGCTTTGACACAGAGGTCTTTCTTCACAATACCTTTGCCATTGCGGCCATCACACTGGTGATACTGGTGATCGGCCTTCTTTCGTATGTGATCGTTGCGGCAATGAACGGCTGGAAATATATCGTGCTGTTTGAGATGAACGATGAAGGCGTAACGCATACCCAGATGCAGAAGCAGTTTGAAAAGGCACAGGCCATCGGCTGGCTGACAACAATGGCAGGTGCGATGACAGGCAATCTTACAACAATAGGAATCGGCATCAACACCGCGGTTCATAACAGTCTGCATTCTGATTTTGCGAAAGTGCGGAAGATCAAGGTCCGCCGCAGACAGCACACGATCCATGTCAATGAACTGCTCGAAAAGAATCAGGTGTATGCAGAACCGGAAGATTTTGATTTCGTACTGGATCATATCAGTAAGAGGATTCCCGCTGATGCAGCCGGAAAATGATCCGGAATACCAAAGGGAAAGGAGCCGGTCTGAATGAAATGGATTCCGAAAAAGGGATGCCTGTTTGTATGCGCGGTCCAGCTGCTGCTCGGAAGCTGCAGCGGATTCGGCTCAAATCCGGATAACATGCCCTATGAACCGGATACGCCTGCGCCGGCAGCCCATGACGGTCTCTTTGTATCAGAGCACGGCAGTATGCGCTTCAACGGCGACGGAACAAGTGTTGAAACAGATTTTGACGCCGTGCTGGCTGCACTGACCGGTCTTCCGGACGGCACGCAAACCGGCAGCTATGTGTTCCTCAGCGGCGATCTTCCGCCTCACGGCAGCATGCCTGTCCGGTATGATACCGCGCACGAGCTGCAAATCACCGTCGGTGACCGATC
>JAFWUX010000014.1 GCA_017523995.1 Oscillospiraceae bacterium
CCCTATTGGCAGTTCCGCGCCGACTGTATCGTCACTGACGACGGTGGGAAGGTCATAGGCTATCAGAATCTTAATAAGGTGGGCGAAACAGCCCGTGAACGACTCATCCGCCGAACTAAAAAGCAACCTCCTCACACCTCACGCCTATCTTCTCACTCTTTTTCCCATTGCATTTCGCGCGGGAGTGTGATATAATCAGATTATCAATCAATTGCAGAAAGGCGGTGCAGGCGCATGAGACATATTCCGGAAGGCATTGCGGAGATCACACTGCCGCAAACCGTATTTCAGACCGGTATCTGCACACCGGCGGCAGTCAATCTGATCTGCGGCAAAAACGGCACGGGCAAATCGACCTTTGCAGAGCAGCTCCGGCATCCGGAGCATCTCCGGTTCGCCGCGGCGCACTGTGAGATTCTGCACTTTGACCGCCGCTTTATCCGGAACAACATCCGGCAGTATGCGAATATGCCCGGCGTGCTCATCATCAGCCGGAAAAGCGCGGAGCTGCTTGCACTGCACGAACAGATCGCCGAAAAGCGCCGTCAGGCTGAGCGGCTGCTCCGGGAGCAGGCGCCGGAGCGTGAAAAGCTGCGTGCGGAATCCGAAGCACAAAAGCAGCGGTTTGCAGAAAGCTGCCGGCGCCGCACACAGAGAATCCGCGCACAGTTTCCGGCAGCGATGCAGCCCGATCAGGACATGCAGCGCCTTGCCGATACCCTGCTCTTTACCATGCCGCGCTACTGCGATATCTCCGAGCTGCGTGCGCGATACCGCAGAGCATTTGAGACAGAAGCGCAGAAGTATCCCGAATTCCGGTGTATCGAAAAGCCGCATCTGCTCGATCATATCGAGGGCGCAGAGCTGCTTTCGGAGCCGGTTCTCAGCAGCCGCGATTCCGCCTTCGCGCAGTTCATGAACCGCCTGCACGCCGCGGACTGGGTACAGCAGGGACATGCGCATTTTTCGCAGCAGGCAGAGGGCATCTGCCCGTACTGTCAGCAGAAGCTGCCCGCGGATTTTGACGCAAAGCTCCGCGCATGCTTTGACGATGTCTATCAGCAGTCGCTCCGCTCGCTGGAACAGTTCCGCGAGCGCTACCGGCAGGCTGCAAACGAACTCTATCTGCCGCTGCAGGAAAACCTGAAAACACGCCTGCCGGATTACGATTACAGCCGCTATTCGGATATGCTCCGATATCTGCGGCAGATCATCTCCGCAAATCTCGAACGCATCGGGCGCAAGCTCGAAAATCCCTCGGAGACGATCCGGCTCGAACCCGTCACGCAGCACAATGACAGCATCAACCGCGAGATCATCCGGATCAACAAGGCAATCCGGCAGAACAATGAGATCATTACCGAAAGCAGGCGGCTCCGCAGGGAAAGCACCGCGGAGATTCTCGCCTATCTCGCGTATCAGCTGCGCGATGAATCCGCGGCGTATCAATCCGCAAAGGCAGGGCTCGCGCTGCGTCTGGAAATGCTCGATGAACAGTGTGCGGCGCTGCAGGCGGAGCAGAATGCGCTGACGGAACAGCTCCGGCAGATGACAGCGCAGGCATCCGATCCGGACGGCGCTGTCCGCACGATGAACAAACTGCTTTCCGCAGCAGGATATGCAGGATTCCGGCTCGTGCGCAGCAGTGACCGCCTGACCTACACCGTCCTGCGGGAGAACGGTCAGACCGCAGGCGCACTGAGCGAGGGCGAGCAGCGGTTCCTTGCGTTTCTCTATTTTTATCATCTGCTGCTGGCGGGCGCCGCGGACGGCACACCGCGCGTCGCCGTCATTGACGATCCGTTCACGGCGCTTGACCGCGATGCGGCAGGGATTGTCTGCAGGCTGCTGCAAAAGCTGCTCCCGCAGTGCGGAAAGACACCGTCGGCACCCGCGCAGATTTTCGTGCTGACCTGTCAGGAGCAGTATTATCGGGCAATGGTGCATTCTGCGCAGCAAATGGATGTGCAGGCAGAATGCTGCATCTTCCGCAAAACGCCCGACGGTACCCTGATTGAACCCGCTCAGCCCGCAGAAAAAGATGTATCGCTGCGCGATGATTTTGAATGAAGCGGCACCCCGGACAATGCTAACAACTTAAGGCGCACACGGCGAAGCCGAAATAAAAGTTTTGGTCGAGCTTTTTCAAAAGCTCGCAGGTTTCCAAAGGGCAGCGCCCTTTGGTCGCACTCCGCAGAGTGCGAAATCCCCCTGCTTTAGGAGCTCCGCAGGGGTGAATCCGATAAAACGATCCGGCGGATCGTTTTTCGGAGAGGGGCGCCCTGCGATAGAGGGCGCCCCTAAGTGAATTGCAGCGCAATTCACTGGGGAACGCAATATCTTAAGTTGTTGGCGTTGGCACCCCGGACCCCGTTTGATATGCGGACAAAAGAAAGCCGCTCCAATCAGCGTTGATTGAAGCGGCTTTTCTGTACTTTTTGCAAAGCGGGATTGACAGGTTCGGGCAGAGCCCGCTAAAATCCCTCGCGGAACGATACCGCTTTATCCGTTTTTCTCAAGGAGCTCGCGAAGCTCTGTCATCTTCTGCTCGAACTCCTGCTTTGACCACGATGAAGATTCACGGAACATGCTGCCCTGCCGATACGGCGCATTTGCTTCATTGTAGAAGTCGCGCACTGCCTGCGGAATCTGTACGCCTGTCAGTCGGTCTCCGGTATATGGAGCGCTGTCGGGCGTCATCTCATTGTCATAGAGTGTTCTGAGTATCTCGGACAACTGTTCGTCCCTTCGCTCTGCATAGAGCCAGCCGGTGGCAGGATCCGTAAGCGTCTGAACGTAGTCCTCTGCGGTGAGATCGGGCATGCCGCCCCATGCTCTGAGCACTGCAATATCTCTGATGCAGGTGACATCGTCATAGGACATCGGCGTCATGTGTTTTGCGCGCTTCTCCTCCAGCGTCGGCATGGTGCCCGTGTATCGGAGATTGCCGTTTTCATCAAAAGTCGGTCTGCCTTTTTCATCTGTGATCAGTTTGATGGTCTGCCACACATAGTCCGGTTCATCATCGCCGATAATCCGGTCGAGATTGCCGCGGTCCCACGCCGCCTCATCCATGAGAATCTGATCGAGCAGGGTCAGCTTCTGCAGCGAATACTCATAGGATGCGCGGAAGTAGTCGATCAGCGTGATGTCACCGTCGCCGTCAATATCTCCGAGCAATGCATCCTGTGTATAGGGCTTATACCAAAGCTCGTCCATTGTATGAATGCCGTTGGAGTAAACGACGGCGGTGGTTTCCTGTGCCTGTGTCTCGGCTGGTGCAGCGGTTGTCACGGATTCCTGTGACGTTGTGACAGCAGGGCTTGCGGTTGTCTGCGCCGGAGCTGCATTCGTCTCCGACTTCTGTGCTGCAGTGCCGGATGCCCTGCCCGCTGCCTGCGTCTGCTCCGTAACCTTTTTCGCCTGCGTTCCGGTACTGACCGCCTGCGCTGTTCCGGTTATATCCGCAGTCTGTTCTGCGGACTGTGCCGCATTGACGGTTGTCACGGCGGCAGCAGCGGAAAGCTCCGTCACGGCATCCGTTCCGGTGACCTCCTCGATCTCCTGCACCGCAGATGCGGCGGAATCGGATGCTGTCTCTGCGCGCTCCGTCTGCCGGATGTGCATGATGCCGGCAACACCGGCGACACATGCCGCCGCACTTGCAAGCACCGCGAGATACCGCATTGCACCGCCGAGCGGCTTCTGCGAAACGGTGACCGGCGGCGCACCGTCCTGTGCACCTGTGTCCTGCCGCAGCGGCACGGATGTATTCAGAATCGAACCGCCGACTGTTCCGCTTTTTTGTGCTGTATCGTGTTCATCGAGCATTTCCATGACATAATCCTCCCTCACATCGCTGAGCGCATCCATAAATTCGATCGGTTTCAAATGAATCCCTCCTCTTTCAGAAAATGGTTCAGCTTTTTTCGCGTGCGCATCAGCGAGATTTTCACCGCGCCGGTGCTCATCTGATAATATTCCGCGATTTCGCGGACGGAGTCTGCCAGATAATACCGCCGCAGAAAGATTCTGCGCGTCTGCGGGCTGAGCGTCTGCAAAAAGCGCTCGATTGCCTCTGTCAGTTCACGCTTTTCCACGGCAGCGCTGACATTCTCTCCGGAGGCAAGCGTCTCCTGAAGCTCATCGAGCGCTTCATCGAACTGTGTTCCGCCGCGTTTCTGCGCCGTCTGCGCATGGTAGCGGTCGATCGCCAGATGCCGGATCAGCGTGACGAGATACGCGCGCAGGCTCTCGGGCGCATTCGGCGGAATCGTCTGCCATGTTTTCAGCAGCATATCGCTGACGCATTCCTCCGAATCCTCTCTGCTCCCGAGAATCTCATAGGCAACCTTGCCGCAGAGCCTTCCGTATTCCTGCCGGATCTGCTCCAATGCCGATTCATCCCGCTTCTGCAGCAGCGAAAGAATCCTGTCATCATGATTCTGTTCCATGCGGTATCTCACCTCCTCATATACCGGGACGGGATTTTTCCGGAAAAGGTTACATCCCGCGCGAAAAATATTTTTGTTCATCTTTATCATATCGCGCTTCAGGATATCTGTCAAGCAGCAAGTATGATTGATTCAAAAATACACGATAAAGCCAAGCATGCGTAAAAAAAGAACTTTAGCAAAACGGAAGCGGGCACTGCCCGCTCAAGCAGATTGATGCCGCTTGACAGATCGGTGCAATTGCGGTATGATAACAGAAGAAAGCGATCACAGCCGTGCACTGCGCGGAGAAGTGAATAGGAAATCTACAGTGACAGGGGAAATCCACATGAAAAGACAATTTGCATGCTTCACAGGCGCGGTGCTCGCGCTCGGGACGCTGACCGCCGTGAACGCCGCAGCGGAGACACAGCGCACATTCACCGCAGAGGATGCGCGGGCGCTCTGCGGAGTGCTGCTCGGGAAAGAGACCTGCACCAAAGAGCAGGCGGCGCGCACCGATCTCAATGCAGACGGCATCCTGAACGCCGCCGATCTGACGCTGCTCAAGCGGGCACTGCGCACAGATCCTGCACAGCCGCTCTGGTGCGATGAATTCAACGGCGACACGCTCGACCGCACCAAATGGAACTACGAGCTCGGAAACTGGAAACTCGATGCCGACGGCAACTACATCACGAACGGCTGGGGCAACAACGAGCAGGAATTCTACACCGATTCCAACGCATCCGTGCATGACGGCATCCTGACCATTGCGGCGCGCAGGGAGCATTATGCCGATCCGGTGCAGGGGGAATATGAATACACCTCGGCGCGGCTCAGCACACAGCATCTGTTCTCGGTCTGCGGCGGCAGAATCGAAGTCCGCGCCCGCTGCGATGCAGGCAAATCGCTCTGGCCTGCAATCTGGATGCTGCCCGAGGACAGTGTCTACGGCGGCTGGGCGGCATCCGGCGAAATCGACATCATGGAGGGCTGGGGCAGCACGCCCGAAAAGCTCTGCGGCACAATCCACTTCGGGGATACATGGCCGAACAACACCTATCTGACCGGCGAGCACACCTTCACGGACGGCAGCACCACCGAAAGCTGGCATGTCTACACCGTGGAATGGGAGCGCAATGAGATGCGCTGGTATGTCGATGATATCTGCTACAGCACCCAGAAGGACTGGTTCTCCGCAAACCGCGCATATCCGGCGCCGTTCGACCAGAATTTCTATCTGATTCTCAATCTGGCAGTCGGCGGGCACTTCGACGGCGTAGACGGCATCTATGCCGACCCTGCGGTCTTTGCAGACGGCGAACGGCACTTTGATATCGACTATGTGCGCGTCTATGACAAGGGCACATTCACCCCGACCGAAACAACCTCGCTTCCGCTGGAAGCCTATATCGAGGGCGCAGAGGCATCGCTGACGAACAAGGACGGCGAAACCGTCATCGCGGTGCAGAACGCGGGCAGCCTTGAATACGCGGTCATGGGGCTGCTGCGCGGTCAGAAGCTGCGCGCCGGTGAGACATACACCGTTTCGTTCGATGCCGCCTCCACGGTGCCGCGGACGATGATCGTGACCGTTGAGGACGCCGCCTACACGCGCTATCTCGATCAAGCGGTCAGCCTGACGGAGACCCCGCAGCATTTCAGCTTTGATGTCACCCTCAGCGCCGACATGACCGCCGATCTCAAATTCCAGCTCGGCAACATTGAAGGCGCCGCGGCGCTCGGGGCACACACCGTCACGCTTGGCAATATCCGGATATCGCTGCAGGACGGACAGCACGCACCTGCATGATTCCATATCACACGGTTCTGCCGGCAAAGCCGCTGAACGGGCATTGCACCTGTTCAGCGGCTTTTTCTTGTCATATTCAACTTATTGATGTCCCAACTATCTCTTGAAGATATCTGCTTGTCTTTTTGCCATGATACTGCGTTAGAAATCCTTGCCTTGCGTCAGCAAGGCTGCGGCTTTCTGCCTTGTCTCATGACAAAAATCCTGCGCATCTATTCTTCA
>JAFWUX010000174.1 GCA_017523995.1 Oscillospiraceae bacterium
GACCTGCGGAGCAGGATTATTCGCAATCGTAAACGCGAATCCCAAAGTCAGTCCTGTTCAGCCGAAACGGGCGGTACAGGACTGATATTGGGTTGAGTATCACAGAAGTTCTGAAACCGCGTATTTTCGCTTGTTTCACAAAACGATCACGCATTGAAAAGAGAAAGGATGAGCGAATGAAGAATTTGAGCATCAGCTTTACGCTGGGCAAGGGAATGGCAGAGCACGGCTCGAACATTCAGCACAACAACAGGAAATTCACTGCGAAGAATGTGGATGAGACGCGCTTTACATCGAATATCACATACAAGCAGCAGTACATTGAAGATGCCTACAACCAGCTTTTCGGAAAGGCGCTGCGGGAGTACAACGCAAAACAGAAAAAGGAGTGCCGCAAGATCAACGATTACTACGCACACATCGTTCGTGGAAGAAGAGAGGAACCGTTCTATGAAGTGATCGTGCAGTTCGGTGACTGTCACACCGCTGCATCGGGAACACCGGACGGCGACCGTGTCAAGGCAATGCTTGACGAGTATATGAAAATGTTTCAGGTGCGCAACCCGAATCTGTATGTGTTCAACGCCGTGCTTCATGATGACGAGGCATCACCGCACTTGCATATCGACTTCATTCCGTTCTATACGCACGGCCGCAAGATTGGATTGTCGAAAGGTGTGTCAATGCGTGCGGCTTTGAGAGAAATGGGTTATGTTCCGAAGAACAGCAGCGTGAACCAGTTGGTCATGTGGGAGGAAGCAGAGCGAAAATTCATGGAAGAGCTTTTGCACCGACACGGTTACGAGCGGAACAATAAGGACGCGCATTATCCGCACATGACAGTTGAGCAGTACAAGGCATCCCGCGGCCTGCTGTACCAGCAGACAACCGCATCGCTGCTGTATACCGCATCCGGGAGTGCGGGATCAAATCCAAATTTTTCGCAGCAAGCCGGACAATCCCCGATGTCTGTCATCTCAGAGCGCAGGTGTCTGCCGTCCGGCGCATACAGATCATACTTGGCAAAGCCGTTTTCACGGTCGATCGTCAGATACAGACAGTTCTGACCGAATATGCCTGCAAAGCGGTGATTGTCCGGCAGCTCGAGACTGCCGGTCAGCGCGATGCCGTTCTCATTCACAAAAATGCGCAGATATGCTTCACCGTGTGCTTTGTCGGTGCGGCAGATGCCGCCGGGATCCTGATACGAAACCGGTTCATATTCACCCGAATCCGGATTCAGACGTTGGACCGAGATCATCTTCGGCCCGTAGACCTTCGCTAAAAAAACATCCAGCTTTTCAATGATCTGCTCCTTCGTCAGCCTGTCCGGATTCTGATATAAATATGCAAACCGTTCTGTTTCATACAACGTCCGCAGTGCCAGCCCGATCCGACCTGCGGGACGACGTCGGCCGGTGAAAAAGAGCGTGGTGCAGCCGGTGCCGTTCAGTGCGGCTTCGCGGAAAGCGTCTTCGTTTGTTCCTGCGGATTCCAGCAGCTCCGGCAGTGCGGTGCGCGGAAGTATGCCGCGCTGCGCTTTGGCCATGATATTTGGCTGGAGCACCGCTGTTTGGATATCCTGCTCCGCGACGGAGATATGGATGAGGGGCGCACCGGCACAGGCGGCAAGCTGCTTCGGATAGAGCAGATTGCTGAAGAGCAGGAGGCTGCTGCCGGTCTCCATGATGCGGATGTACCGCCCAGTATCTGTTTCGGTAAGCTCCCAGGCAGATGACATGAGCTGCACCATTTGTTCCGCAAACGCTGCGGGATCCGGCTTTTCGGTCATGCTGAGGATATTCCCGGAATAGAGCTCGGTGCGTTCGGCCTCCGGAACATGCGTCTTTGTAAAATACAACACAGCGGATCCTGCTTCACTGTTCTCTGTCAGCAAGGTAATATCCAGATTCAGACAGGTTCCGAGTGCAGCAAGTCCGTCCTCTGCAAAGACATCACCGCCCTCGCAGATCTCTCTGAGCTGCGCCGCGCTCAGCTTATCCGGGAACTGTGCAGCAAACTGCCGATAATCGCTGTGTGTTCTGCCTCCGTAGGGGTCGCCGACCGCTATGCGGCAGGGCTTCTTCCGGTTCACGGGCTGCAGCGAGAGCTCTGCAAAATCGCTGTCAACAAGCTCTGCTGTGATGACCGGTTCCTGAAAGGCACCGGCTGCAATTGCTGCGCAGCGTGAAAGCGCGGTAGGATCCTCTTTCTCCGGAGAAACTGCGAACCACTGTCCGCTTGCTGAAAAACGGAGCCGGAGAGCAGTATCCGCGCCGGATGCCTCTGCTTCCACAAAGCCCTGTGCGGTCATGTATCCGCGAAGAATATCCGCCAGCTTCTCCGGAGAAAGCTGCTGCGGATTCCGAACAAAAATGCAGGATGCAGAAAGTCCCATGACTGGACACTCCTTTCAGTTTATTCGTCGAATTTAAGAACAGCCATGAATGCCTCGGACGTCACCTCGACGGACCGAGCTGACGCATGCGTCACACTGTGAGACTCTCCAAGATATAGTAAAGAAGAAAAACAGCCAAGGATTCTTCTAACTTCAGTTGAACTTCTTTGGAGCTATGGACTCGATATTTCTGATTTTTCAGTATAATAACAACCGTAACCTACGTCCATCCTTAAATTCATATTTCTGTATTTTCCATTACCTTTATCAGGCCTGCGAGGATTGTGTATTTGGTTCCGATTTTTCTGTTGTCCATCCTCTAATAGTCTTTATTAGTTCAGTAATTCGCTGTTTCAAATCAGATTCACGTACTTGGGTTGAATTCTCCGCTGTAATATGCTTTACGACCTCCGAAGCAAAGGAGACTTTTCCTTTACCAAATGCTTTTTTAGTGGTTGCATTCTTTTCAATATAAGTCGGGAATAGTTCATTCAAACCGCATTGTGGAAGATGACTTTTGTAGGTAGCGTTGATTGCTTGACTTGAAACATAATTCTCGATTTCTTTTCCTTGAGTGATCCAACAGAATAGCTGCTTTGCTTTAAACTCCTTTTGAATGCGCTGTTTGGTTGCGTTTATTCTGGAGCGTGGGGTCCTTTTATCGCTGCCAATCACGATTGCAGAGTTTCGGTTTGTAGTGAGAATTCCAATTAAATCATTTTCAGCCTGTGCTTCCTCGGCTGAATAATGTGACAAAAGCCTTCCGCCATAATAAAGGAATTGATAGTCAATGCCTTCACGCAGATCGCTGCCGTCCCAAATCTCCATCCAATGTTTGATATAAACGCGGTCGGACGGGCCTTCCACCCAGATAATACCGTTTGATTGCAGCAGATCACTCGCTCTGACATCAAGATCGTTCAGCACTTCGCTTTTTGAGATGAAATCATCGATAACATGAAGCGATGAAACACCATTTTCTTTGGTGACATGAAGAATCTGCGCATCCTCCTGATCCGCAAACATATAATCAACCTCGCCGGTGCTGGTCGGGAATTCCCGTACTGCTACACCGAGCGATGCAGAGATATTCATTTGCTTGGTATCCTGAATCACCCAGCCGGCTTGTCTGAGCTTTTCATCTATGATTTGTCTTGCTTTTTCTTCCGGCGACACGGTGCATCCCTCCTTGCAATTGAATAAAAACTTATATTATTATACCACAATTTGCACAATTCGTCAACCACTCGCATTGAGAATTTCGTTTTATCAGCACGATCGATGTCTATCTGTTATGATTCTATCATAATGCATAATATATTGATTATTATTGGAAAAGTAAAGTGATAGAAAACAACATATTGCATTTTAATTCAAAGCATGATATAATAGGAATACAAAAACACAGAAAGCGAGGCGATCATACATGATAATCAATCCCGATTTGTCAGAAACAGCAGTATTGCATGAGCTGTCTTCACGCTTTCGGCAATACCGCATCGCGTATCCGATGACGCGAACAGAGTTGTCGGAAAAGGCAATAGTATCGGTCGGTACAATCGCGCGGTTTGAAAACGGACATGAGATCGGACTTCTGAACCTCATTAAGCTGCTGAAAGCGCTTGATCTGGCAGACAATCTTGATCTGCTGATTCCGGATGTGCTGGAACGGCCTTCCTATCATGCTGAAAACAACACGCCCAAGCAGCGGGCAAGAAAACGCAAAAAACCGAATAACGACTGGAAATGGGGCGATGAAACATGATTACAACGGCAGAAGTCTATCTCTGGGGAACAAGAATCGGTTATGTTCATCAGGGAGAAGCAGACACCGTTGCGAGCTTTGAATTTGACCGCCGCTTCCTGACAAGCGGGATTGAACTCTCTCCGTTCAAGATGCCGCTTTCGGACAGAGTATACTCTTTTCCTGAACTGAGCCGAGTAGAATCGTTCAAGGGTATACCGGGACTGTTGGCAGATTCCCTGCCGGACAGATTCGGCAATGCTGTCATAGATATGTGGCTTGCCGGACAGGGACGCGCACCGGGATCCTTAACGGCAATTGAGCGTCTGTGCTATACCGGAAAGCGCGGCATGGGCGCCTTGGAATATGTCCCTGCAACGGGTCCGGATCAGCTTAACAGTATAATTGATGTTACGGAAATGACTAAGCTCGCATCTGATGTGCTGTCAGGACGGGAAAGTACCGTTCTGTCCGATCAGGATGCCAGTATCATGCAGCTTCTGGAAATCGGTTCATCTGCGGGCGGTGCAAGAGCAAAAGCGATCATTGCCTGGAACGAGAAAAAAGGTGAGGTTCGATCCGGACAGATCGACGCCGGAAAAGGCTTTGATTACTGGCTGATCAAATTTGACGGCGTATCCGGCAACGGCGACCATAACCTGACTGATAAAAAGCAGTTTTCCCTGATCGAGTACGCCTATTATCTGATGGCGGTTGACCTCGGCATTGAAATCAGCGAGTGCCGGATTCTGAGCAAAGACGGGCTGCATCATTTCATGACAAAACGCTTTGACCGTGTGAACGGACAAAAAGTTCATATGCAGACTTTGGCAGCGCTCGGCCATTTTGACTATAACACGCCGAATGTGTGCAGCTATGAGCTGTATGCGGATTATGCAAGACGGCTCGGCATCGGCAGACACGGCATCGAGCAGATTTACAAACGCATGGTATTTGCGGTTCTTGGGGGCAACTGTGACGATCATGTCAAAAACTTCTCTTTCCTCATGAATCGCAAGGGCGAATGGAGTCTATCTCCTGCCTATGACCTGACATTTGCGTATCATCCCGGAAACCGCTGGATTTCCTGTCATCAGATGTCGGTGAATGGTAAATCATCTGGTATCACAAAATATGATCTGCTCACGACCGGAAAAGCAATGGGACTGCCGGCGGAATTCTGCCGTAAGGTAATTTCTGCAACGGAGACTGTCATAACAAACTGGATGTTCTATGCCGAAAAAAGCGGTATTACGGAAGAGCGCGCCGATGAGATTGCAAAGGGCATTGAGCTTTCAAATTAATAGCACCACTTAAGGAAAGGTATAATAATCCGCGTCTTCCCCTCTGGTGTCAAAAATGGTAAATTGTATACACCAGCGCGTGAGAGCCATCTGCACGGTCTTTGAAAGCCAGT
Organism: Oscillospiraceae bacterium; assembly: GCA_017523995.1. Next base: position 5,560 of record JAFWUX010000174.1, read on the forward strand.
CTGCCTGGACAATCTGCTTTCACAATCCGTTCACATAAAATAATCAGTAAAACCAAAAGAATGCACTCCGTTCGATTCGTTACGAGCGGAGTGCTGCTATGTTAATTCGTGTCAAGTGTCCAGCCATGATCGACGTGATAGATCATCAGCTTTGTCATACCGCCGTCGATGCAGATGTTCTCGCCGGTGATGAATCCGGCTTTCTCTGAGCAGAGGAACAGTACCATGTTCGCAATGTCGATCGGCTTGCCGACTCTGCAGCATGGCTGCTGCACCGCATCTGCGCCGACAAACTCTGCGCCGGTCGTGTCGATCCAGCCGGGCGAAATCGAATTGACGCGCACCTTTCCGGCGAGACTGACCTCGAGCGCGTGCGTCAGTGCCGCGATCCCGCCTTTGGCTGCCGTATAGCTTTCGGTCTGCGGCTGGCTCATCCGGTCGCGTGAGGACGAGATGTTGATGATCGAGCCACCCTCACGGAAATGCGTCAGGAACAGCTTGGACAGATAGAACGGCGCGGTCACGCCGACCGCCAACGCGTACTGAAACTCATCATAGCTGCAATCGCTGATGCCCTTCATCAGCGGCAGTGCGTTGTTGATGAGATAGTCGATGTGTCCGTGCTGCGCGATGACGCGCTTGGCAAATCGCTCCATCGTTTCGCGGTTAGAGATGTCCCCGACAAAATGATCGCCCTCTGCTTTGTCGATCACGCAGACCGCCGCCCCCTGTTTGCGGAATTCTTCCGCGATGCATTTGCCGATTCCGTTTGCGCCGCCCGTGATGACGGCGACCTTGTTTGCAAATTCGTTCATGAGAAAACCTCTTTCTCTATATTTAATTGTCCAGATCATATTCATCCGGATTCAGCATGAACGGAGAACGCTGCTCTGCCGGAATCTCATGATAATTCAGTCCATTATTCTGATGCTCAATATATTTCTGTTTCGATCCCTGGTATTTGTAAACATACCAACACGCTGACCTTTTTCGATTCTCAAGCGGTATGAGAAAGACTTTCACGTCAAGGGCTTTTCTCGGATTTCCGTGAAATATGCCATAGATCAGGTTATAAAAGAAAGCGAGAATTTCGAAGACTATCTATCCAAGTGTGCAGCTCACAGCATACTCTACGAGTACAATCCCGACCACAAGATCGATCTGAAATTTATGCTTGCCGAGCAGAAAGAACGCAATCCCCGTGCAAGGTTCACCCGTGCAAGAACACTGGGCTGGTTTTATGAGACTGAGCAGATCAAAAGCTGTATCGCTCAGTATCAGGGCGTTATGGTTTATGTGCCGAGATCGAAGATAAGAGTCATTACGAAGAAGCCTGAGAATAAGTTTGTTCAGGACGCTATCGACCGTGGCAATATGAAGGTGGCGAGTACCGCCAAGAACATCATTGCCGAATACGGAGTCGAGCCGGAGGAGATACGCAATGCAGCGATCTCCGCTTATGCTCACAGCCGAGGACTTGTTTCCAAGCTGAACAACCTGAAAACAGAGATCGAAGGTCTGGAAGTCAAGCTGAATGTCCTGAGAAAATATCGTGAGGTCAAGCACTACGGCGAGGAACTGAAAGCTCTCAGCGGTCGAGCCGAGAAGAAGTATCGCAAGGAGCATAGCGCCGAGCTTGCTGAGTATGGAAAAGTGCGTACACAGGTTTTTGAGCTTTACCCGTCAGGACATATCCCGACTGTGGAAAAACTGGAAAAGAAGATCACGGCGCTCCGTAAGTAGCTGTCGGCTATGAATACAGAGTATAATCAGGCGGACAAGAAAGCCCGTGAGCTTGCAGATGCACAGCGAACGATCGAGGAGTATCTGCGGCAGGAGCAGAGCCGAGATCAGCAGAAAAGAAAGCAGAATGACCTTGAATGATGATTGGCTCTCTGGCGAACGGAAAAGCCCCTCAGTGCCGTCCTACTTGCCGATCAGCAAACATAACCGCTGAAAAGAAAAAGCTCTCAGAAGCGCTTACAGAGCGTCATTGAGAGCTTGTGGTCATTCGTTTTCAGTAGGGTATCCTGCCTGTTGTGGCTTGCTTCACAATGCCTAAGTGGATTCCAATAGAACGGGTCATTGGTGCATGAGCAGACCGTAGATGATCGGCAGATCGTTCCTTTCATGTAGCACTGCATTTCTCCCGATACCCTGACGGCGTGATGTCCTCCTGAGCCTTGAACTGATTGGCAAAATGGGAATAGGAGCCATAGCCGCAGGCGGCTGCGACCTCCGAAATGGACAGGTCCGTATCCCGAAGCAGCGCCTTTGCCTTTTGCATCCGGAAGTCGATCAGCTCCTCGAAAATGCTTTTGCCGAAATAGGTCTTATACATCCTTTGCAGATAACTCCTGCTGACGTGCGTGTGCTGGCACAGCGCCTGTATGCTCCAGTCTTTTTCGGGCTGCTGCTGCATTTCCTCACGCAGCGGCACAAGTGCTTCAAAAAGCTGCGGATTTTCAATGCTTTTCTCACGGTCGGTATCTCTCTTTCCGGGCAGCGTCAGATGTTCGAGTGCAAGGCAAAGACAGTTCAGAAATGTGCAGTATTCAGCCTGATAGCAGCAAGGCAGCTTTCCGAAGGACAGCGCCATAAGCCCGAATTGCTGTTCATTCATGTGCAGCGGCGAGAGATAGTATGCAGTCGGGTGCTGTGCTTCCTGTGTCAGATCAGCAATGATCTCAGACTGTTTCACCGAACGGCCAGAGATACCGCTGCTCTTGCCGGGACGGTCACACCACAGCACCTCACAGCAATCCTTGCGGGAAGGTACAGAACGGTCATCCCGTACTGCCCGAAGATAGTCTGCCGTCAGAAAGATACGGAGCTGATTCCAATGGCAGATCAGATAGGCACGCTTCGCTACGACAGTAAGTATATCATGGAGCGTTTCCGTATGCATCATCTCAAACATCAGCTCGCTCTGGTAAAACCATTCCTTATGGTCAGAAAGCAGCCGTTGTTCTCTGCGGCTTTTCGCAGTCCGATGCCGCACGGGGATACAGCCGCAGCTTCGTCCAATTTGAATACGACTACGGTCAGCAGGGACTTTGCGGCAATTTCGTCCCGTGATGATGCTGTAAAGCCGACGGAAGGCATCAGTACCAAGCTGATAATAGCTCTTTTTGCAGCTTGTCAGGGCAATATC
>JAFWUX010000175.1 GCA_017523995.1 Oscillospiraceae bacterium
AAGAATAGATGCGCAGGATTTTTGTCATGAGACAAGGCAGAAAGCCGCAGCCTTGCTGACGCAAGGCAAGGATTTCTAACGCAGTATCATGGCAAAAAGACAAGCAGATATCTTCAAGAGATAGTTGGGACATCAATAATACGCCTGATACTGCACATACTATCCGCAGAAAGGAGCGTGCAGCATGGAGACCCGTACACATTCCGGCGCATATCCGCTGAGCTTTCTGCTCGGCTTTTTCGCCTATTGCTTTTTTGAAATCGCCATCCGCGGCAGAACCCACTGGACAATGGGAATCCTCGGCGGCGGCGCACTCTGCCTGCTGCTCTGCCTGATGCGGCATCTGCGCAGGCGGATTCTGCTCTGTGCGCTGCTCGGAACATATTTTGTCACGGCAGCGGAATTCTGCTCCGGTGTCTATCTCAATCTCATCTGCAAAATGGCGGTCTGGGATTATTCCGGACTACGGCTCAATCTCATGGGGCAGATTTGTCCGCAGTTTTCCTGCGTCTGGTTCCTGCTTTGCGCTGCGGGCTGTCTGATCTGCTCTGCGCTTGACCGGCAGCTGCTCCGCGCAGCGACTGAATAAACTCTGTCAGCTCGCACGCCATTTCGCACTGCTCCGGAATCCGCGGATGACCGGGCGTCGCTTTGCCGCTTCGCGTAAACCGGAACCGTTTGACGCGCGGACTGCTCATGCGCTCGCAGGCATCATCGAGCAGCGTCTCCCAGAAATCATCATGCATCAGCACGGTCAGCATCAGGATAAACACCGCCTTCGGGTACTTCTTCATCAGATCGCCGAGAATCTCGCAGTATCTATTGAGCCAGCGCTCGCGCTGTTCGGGATCGAGAAGCTGATCGCGCCCGTCAAAGTGCTGATCGTTCTGCCCGATCGCGACCGTGACAAAATCGGGGATATAGCGCGAAAAATCCCACGGTGTCATCGGCTGATCGGCAAAGTAGCAGAGCTTATCGTAAGCGGTTTCGAGCCCGTAGCGCCCGTCCGCGAACCAGCCCGTATGGTCAAAGAGCGCGATGCCGCCCTGCGCCACAAGATGCACCTGCGCCCCGAGCAGCCGCGCCGTCTGCATGGCATAGCTGTGCCATGCGTTGTCATAGACCGAATCATAGACCGGCGGATCGGGCGCCGCAACGCAGTCCACCGCCTCGACAACCGAGCCTGCAGTGACGCTGTCGCCGTAGCATTCGAGCTTCAGTTCCGGCAGCGGCGGCAGCTCGCAGAGATCGCCGTCATCGGAGAGCAGAATCTTCTGCAGGACGAAATAATGTGTGGAATCCTGCCGCTTGAACAGGATGCATTTGTGGACACCGCCGCCCGAAACGGGAATATCGTAGCGGTTGTCATCGTCCCCGAGCGCGATCTGACGCTCCTGCCCGTCGATGATGCATCCGAGCTGCATGCCGTTATAGCTGACATGATTTTCGATGATGAATGCAAGATGCGCCCCCGTGAACGCAAGCTGCACAAGCGAGCCCGCCCAATAAAAAGCGGGCGCATCGGGATTTTGTACGTCGATGCGCCCCATGTATTGCAGACGCTCGTCGGAAGGTCTGATTTCTTTCATATATGTATCTCCGATGGATTTATAATGGGGACTCTGTCCCCATACCCCTGCTTAAGGGCTACTAGCCCTTAAGAATCCCATTTTGTGCATGTTTGGAAACAACGATTGGAATTTGCTGTGCATTCGCGGTAAATGTCGCAGACGGCACAATGTCAATTCCGGACTGCTATTCAGCCGTTTGTGTTCTGTTCGCGCGCCTCAGCGGCAATGCGCTCCATTTCCTCTTTGAAGTGCGGATCATTCGTCAGATCGAACGCGACGCGGTTGAACAGCGCCTCGAGATCAGTTCTGCGGTAATCCTTTGCGCTCTTTGCGAGCGTCACGGCGAGATTGACAAGATCATTGTTCGGCGGCGGCTGAATGCCGTATTTCTCGTAGACGTCGATCGTCTGACCGTGTGTCGGCGGCGTGAACTTCTGACCAAAGGTCTTCATGCGGCGCAGCACATCCTGCAGCTCAAATTCGACCGCCTGCGAGGGCTGAAAGCGGATGCTCTCGAAATAGAACACAGCCGCGGAGTAGAAATCCTGCATGACATAGCAGTAAAAGCCCATGTTTGCGAGCGTCCGCGCGATTCTGTCCGCAGAGGTGCAGTAGCGCAGCGTCTCGATATTGACGGCGAGCAGCTTCTTCGGATTGTTGCCGAACTTGCAGATTTCGGCGAGCTCAAAGCGCGCATCCGCACTGACCGGATTGAACTTCACGGCACGGTCGAGCGCAGCCTCTGCCGCAACGGCATCCTTGTTTTCGAGCAGAACATAGCCGTAGAGCGTCAGATAATGCGAAAAGTCGAACGGTGCGCGGTCAAAGTCGGTATCGTTCGGGAAGTAGTAGCGGTACATGTGATACTCGAACGGATTGCGGAAGCTGAAATACTTGGGGTTCTCGCCCTCGTAATACTGTTCGATCTTATCGGAGAGCGCTTTGAGGAGCTTCTCCGCCTCGTGATACTTGTGCTGATCGACCAGCGCCAGCGCATCGCGGAAGACGAGATCGAGCCGTTTGCCGTCGATGCAGGTCATGTCCTCCATTCTGCCGCGGACATCCTCCGGCATGATGCCGAACGCAAAATCCGCGACCGCAGCGGTCAGCTCGTCCGCGTTCTCCTCGTTTGCAAGATCCTCCGCAACGGCATGCAGGTGCTCGATATCCTTCGCGACATCGCCTGTCATCTCGGAGCGGATCTGTGCAAGCAGTTCATTGACTGTCATTTTTAGAATTCCCCTTTTCTCGATTTTTTATCCGTATGATATCAGCATCTGCTGCCGCCAGAGTGCGCAGCGGCAGCAGACGGAATCCGGAGATCAGTCCTCCGCAATCGTTGCGATGCCGAGGATATCAAGGCTGTCCTTGTCAACCGGCGACGGGCAGCCGCTCATCAGTTCGCGTGCGTTCTGAACCTTCGGGAACGCGACAACATCGCGCAGCGAATCGCACTGCGCGAGCGTCATGGTCAGTCTGTCCAGACCGATGCCCAGACCACCGTGGGGCGGTGCGCCGTACTTATACGCTTCGACAAGGAAACCGAACTTTGCTTCGATCTCCTCATCGGTCAGACCGAGCGACTCAAACATCTTCTGCTGCAGCTCATAGTCGGTGATACGGATCGAACCGGAGCAGAGCTCCGTGCCGTTCAGGACAAGGTCATACGCCTTTGCAAAGACCTTTTCCGGTGCGCTGTCCAGATACTGCAGGCACTCGTCCATCGGCATAGTGAACGGGTGATGCATCGCGAGCCACTCGCCGGTCTCCTCGTCCTTCTCAAAGAACGGGAACTGCGTGATCCACAGGAAGTTGAACTCGCCCTCCGGAATCAGATCAAGCTTTCTGCCGAGGTGGTTGCGCAGTGCACCGAGCACCGGCAGCGTGACGGAGTTCTTATCCGCAACAATCAGGACAACGTCGCCCTGTTCTGCACCGGCAGCCTTGAGGATGGCATCGAGCTCGCCCTCCTTGAGAAACTTGCCGAAGGAGCAGTTCGGCTCCGCATCCACCCAGCGGATGTAAGCCAGACCCTTTGCACCGATGCCCTTGACCATTTCGGTCAGCTTGTCGATCTCCTTGCGCGTCAGGGTTGCAGCGGCGTTCTTTGCGGTGATGCAGCGCACACTGCCGCCGGAAGTCAGCGCATTCCGGAAGACAACAAACTCAGTATCCTTCACCGTCTCGGAAAGATCAGTCAGCTCCATGCTGAAGCGCAGGTCAGGCTTATCGGAACCAAAGCGGTTCATCGCCTCGGTGTAGGTCAGTCTCGGCAGCGGCGTTTTCAGCTCACGGTGCATGACATCCTTGAACAGGCGGATCAGGAATCCCTCTGTGATATCGAGGATATCATCGACATCGACAAAGCTCATTTCGAGGTCGATCTGCGTAAACTCCGGCTGACGGTCGGCGCGCAGGTCCTCATCGCGGAAGCAGCGTGCAAGCTGGATGTATTTGTCATAGCCTGCGACCATCCGCAGCTGCTTGTAGATCTGCGGCGACTGCGGCAGCGCATAGAACTCGCCGTGATGCACGCG
>JAFWUX010000176.1 GCA_017523995.1 Oscillospiraceae bacterium
ACCGTGCACACGAGCATTTTTAAGTGCATAAAAGTGCACGTGCACGCAGCCTTTGTGTACCATTGCCCTCATTACTATGGAAATCGGTGCAGATACGTGAAATTTGGTGCCAAGAGTGTGCTTTGTGTCATGTGCACGAATGCACCCGAAAAAATCGGTTTATCGCCTCGTGCACCCGTGAAACCCTCTTTTCATGAATTTTGCGAATTATACGGCGAAGGAGCAGTGCTGTAATGGCGCTGCTCTTTTTCTTTATCAGACAGAAAATGCTGGATAATATAGAAACGGTCAATTCAGATTGACAATATAGCTAAAATATGGTATACTATAATCTGTATAAGTATATCCATATCACAAATATTCAAGGAGAACACCATGATCAACATTCGGAAACTGGAAGCAGAACTCTGGGAGTCGGCCGACCTGCTGCGTGCAGGCTCGAAGCTGACCTCGAATCAATATTGTATGCCCGTGCTCGGACTCATCTTTCTGCGCTATGCCTACAGCCGCTTCAAAATGGTTGAGGCGGAGATCCAGAAGAACCGTCCGTCCCGCGGCGGCAGGGTGCTGCCGGTTGAAGCGAGTGACTTTGCAGAGAAGAGCGCGCTGTATCTGCCGAAAGAGGCACAGTATGAGTATCTGGTCAATCTGCCGGACAACATCTCCGCAGCACAGATCACCAACAGCAGCGGACAGGTCATGAACAGTCTCGGTGAAGTCGTGAATCATGCTATGGAACTGGTCGAGGCACAGAGCGAGCAGCTTTCCGGCGTTCTCCCGAAAGACTATACCATGTTCTCCGATGATCTGCTGCGTGAATTGCTCCGCATCTTCAATAACACCGCGCTGGATGATGTCGGCGGCGATATTGTCGGGCGCATTTACGAATATTTCCTCAACAAATTTGCAAAGAACATCGCGCAGGATGACGGCGTATTCTTCACGCCGAAATCGCTTGTCAAGATGATCGTCAATATTCTGGAGCCGAAAAAGGGCGTGCTGCTGGATCCGGCTTGCGGCAGCGGCGGTATGTTCGTGCAGAGCGGCGATTTTGTCAATGCTGCGGGCATGAACGCCAATGCGGCTATGACCTTCTACGGGCAGGAAAAAGTCGAATATAACGCGCAGCTCTGTCTGATGAACATGGCGGTGCACGGTCTGACCGGCGTGATCAAATCCGGCGACGAAGCAAATACATTCTATCATGATGCGCACAATCTGAACGGCTGCTGTGATTATGTCATGGCGAATCCCCCGTTTAATGTGGACAAGGTCAAATCGGAAACGGCACAGAGCGCCGGACGACTGCCTTTCGGTCTGCCGTCAGTCAATGCGAAAAAGGAAATCGGCAACGCAAATTACCTCTGGATTTCCTATTTCTATTCGTATCTGAACGAGCACGGGCGCGCCGGTTTTGTCATGGCGTCCTCTGCGACGGACAGTCAGGGCAAGGACAAGGACATCCGGCAGGCGCTGATCGAAACCGGTCATGTGGATGTGATGATCTCGGTCGGCAACAACTTTTTCTATACGAAATCGCTGCCGTGCTCGCTGTGGTTCTTTGACAGGGCAAAGGCGGACGCGATCCGGGACAAGGTGCTGTTCATTGATGCGCGGAATTACTATACCGTTGTGGACCGCACGCTGAATGAATGGAGTGAATGGCAGCTTCGCAATCTGAATGCGATCGTCTGGCTGTATCGCGGCGAGACGGAGAAATACAAGGCGCTGCTGCAAATGTACCGCGATGCGCTGGAAAGCGATCTGCCGTTTGCCGATCTGGTGAAGCAGATGCATGATGAGAAAAAGACGCTGCGTGCCGAGGCGAAAGCGGCTGTGGAAGCTGCGGGCAAGCGAGACAAGAAATCCGTGCAGGCGGAATATGATGCGCGGATCGAAGCGGTCGCGGAGCGACAAACGGTTGCAAAGGAAGCCCGCTGGCTCTATGAGAAATTCGGCGAGGGCGAATATGCGGATGTGCCGGGGCTGTGCAAGGTTGCGGATCTGGCTGAGATCGAGGGCAAGGGCTGGTCGCTGACGCCGGGCGCCTATGTCGGGGTTGCGCCGGCGGAGGATGACGGCGTAGACTTTGCCGCGCGCATGGCGGAGATTCACAGCGAGCTGCTCAGCTTACAGGCGGAATCCAATGCACTGATGGAAACCATTTCAAAGAACTGGGAGGAAATAATACAATGAACAAAGAAATTAAGGTACCATTTAAAGCACCCTTAAATGATCTGGATACACCTGAACAGACATATGGATGTAGAGCAAATAATCCAGATATTTGTGCTAATTGCTATTTAGATGGAGTATGTGCGTTTGTTACTGAAGATTCCATTTGTAGAAAGCCATCAAAAGCATGGAAAAAGCAATATGAAAAACTCCTAAAGGAGAGAGATAATGAAGCTACTTGATGCATGCGAATTCATTATTGACTGTCCTCATTCCACTGCAAAAGATGAAGGATTCGGTTATCCGTTAATTCGTACACCCAATATTGGAAAAGGTCGTCTCATTCTGGAAGGCGTTCATAGAGTCAGTGAGAACGTTTATAATCAAAGAAATGCTCGCGGTACTCCAGAAGAAAACGATCTGATTTTTGCAAGAGAAGCACCTGCTGGAAATGTTGCCATAATTAAAAGCGGACAAAAAGTTTGTCTAGGACAACGCACGGTTTTAATCCGCCCCAATACAGATATTGTTGATCCTGACTTCTTGACATACTTTCTTCTTGCTCCTCAACAACAATATGGGCTATTAGGTACAGCAAACGGTTCAACAGTCGCACATGTTAATCTTCCGACAATTAGAAATCTTGAAATCAGTTTACCTGACTTGCCAATTCAAAAACATATCGGAGCAATCCTCTCCGCCTACGATGACCTCATCGAAAACAACCAGAAGCAAATCAAGCTGCTGGAAGAAGCGGCACAGCGGCTCTATAAAGAGTGGTTTGTCGATCTGCGCTTCCCCGGCTGGGAAACTGCGGAGATCGTGGACGGCGTGCCGGTGGGGTGGAGGAAAGAAGCAATCGGAAATTTGCTCGAAAAGATTACAAGAACAAAGCAAGTGATGACTGCTGAATACATGAAAAAAGGCATTATTCCAATAATAGATCAAAGCAAAGATTTCATAGCAGGTTATACAAACATTATTGAAACGATTGTTGATATTGGAAAACCTGTTATTGTATTTGGAGACCATACACGCATATTAAAGTTTATTCAGTTCCCGTTTGCAAAAGGTGCGGACGGAACTCAATTGATAGTAAGCAATGATGATTGTATGCCACAGTCTTTATTCTATTGCAGTTTAATAAATGTTGATTTGTCAAATTACCACTATGCAAGGCATTTCAAGTATCTGAAAGCTGAAGAAATACTTGTTCCAAATAAAGAGATTGCAGAATCATTCGATAGCTTTGCAGCACCGATTTTTAATCAAATGCAAAAGCTGCGAGATAAGAGCGTATTTTATGCAGAAGCCCGCGACCGCCTGCTGCCAAAGCTGATGAGCGGGGAATTGGAGGTGTAATATGATTATCAATGGAAAAAGAGCCGTAGCATATTTCGATATTTTAGGCTTCAAGGCTAAGATTATAAATACACCATTAGAGATTCTCTCTTCTAAATATGATCGTATTGTTCAAAATACAGATGGAGAGTTTGAATTAGAAGATGGTAAATTCATAAGAAACGAAGTATGCTACCGTTACATTTTTTCTGATTCTATTTTTTTGATTGCCAAAGAAGATACGGAAGAAAGCTTTATTGATATGCTTTCCTATGCATGGCGTATGATGCAGGGCTTTTTGGCTGCCGGATTTGCTTTGCGTGGTGCAGTTACATACGGAGATGTGTATGCAAATATTGAGGCTAAAGTATTTGTTGGAAAGTCTATCGTTGATGCAGTTCTCTTAGAAGGGAAACAAGACTGGAGTGGTGCTGTGGTAGATAAACCAGTAATTGAACGCTATAATCATATTTTCGAGAGAGAGGACATTCAAGGTGGAATAATGCGTTGTTTGCTTCCAATTCATGATGTTCCGTTTAAAGATGGTGAGCGAAAAGAGTATCATGTAATTAACTGGCGTATGAATCTGGCTTCTGAAATCGGAATTAAGGCGCTTTTCAAAAACGAAGATAATGATGAAAGTGCTCAAAGAAAAATAGATAACACTCTTCGCTTTTCAAAAGAAGTATTTGAAAGTGGATTATATAAGTTCAAGGATGAAGTAGTCCCAAAACGATACAGAGTATTTATTGTTGTACAACACACACTTCCTGATCCGAAAAAACCATTTTTCCCTTTAAACGATGGATATTAAATAATAAGATGAGGTGAGTTTATGAGCTGGGAATACAGTGAAAATATCCTTGTGCAGGGCGCAGCCGGTGATCTGTTGGAGCAGGAGCTGGGCTGGCGTGTTGTCTTTGCGTATAACAAAGAAAAGCTCGGCGCAAACGGCACGCTCGGACGCACCGACTACCGCGAAATCCTGCTGAAACGCGATTTCCGCGTCGCACTGAAAAAGCTGAATCCGTGGCTCACCGATTCACAGCTCACCGAAGCGGAAAAGCAGATGGAGCATCGCCTTTCGACCGCCTCGCTCATGCAGATCAATGAGGAGAAGTATGCGCTCATCCGCGACGGCATCCCCGTGACTGTCAAGCGACCGGACGGCAAAACCGAAACCAAGCGGGCGCAGGTCATTGACTTTGCACATCCGGCAGAGAACGATTTTCTCGCCGTCAAGGAGATGAAGATTCACGGTGAGCTTTACCGCCGCCGCACGGATATTGTCGGCTTTGTCAATGGCATTCCGCTGCTGTTCATCGAATTGAAAGCACTGGATGTTGATGTTGAGGACGCCTACACCTGCAACTACACCGACTATCTCGACACGATCCCGCACCTGTTCTATTACAATGCATTCCTCATGCTTTCCAACGGCACAGAGGCAAAGATCGGCACGCTCGGCAGCAAATACGAGTTTTTCCATGAGTGGAAGCGTCTAGCTGAGGAAGATCAGGGCAGCGTTGCGCTGGAGACCATGCTGCGCGGTGTCTGCAAAAAGGAGAACTTCCTTGATCTGCTCGAAAACTTCATTCTGTACGATCATTCCGGCGGGAATACAGTCAAGATTCTTGCGCGGAATCACCAGTATCTCGGTGTCAATGAAGCGGTGCAGGCGTATGGCGAGCGCAAACTGCGTGACGGCAAGCTCGGTGTGTTCTGGCATACGCAGGGCAGCGGCAAAAGCTATTCTATGGTGTTTCTCGCGCAGAAGATTCGGCGGAAGTTTGCCGGTTCTCCGACGATTGTCGTGCTGACAGACCGTGACGAGCTGAACAAGCAGATCAGCGATACCTTTGAAAACTGCGGTATTCTCGGATCCGGCACAAAGGCTTCGCAGTATATCGCATCAAGCAGCAATGATCTGATCCGCAAGCTGCAAGGCAATCCGAGCTTCATTTTCACGCTGATACAGAAATTCAATCAATCCGATGCAGAGCCGATCTATCCCGATCACGATATTCTCATTATGTCCGATGAAGCACACCGCAGTCAGAACGGTATCTTTGCGGAAAACATGATGAAGCTGCTGCCGACTGCTTCCCGTATCGGCTTTACCGGTACGCCGCTGCTGTCCAGTGATAATATCACAGCCCGGACATTCGGTGGTTACATTTCAATCTATGATTTCAAGCGTGCTGTTGAGGACGGCGCGACCGTTCCGCTTTATTATGAAAACCGCGGTGAGAAGATCCTCGATTTGCACAACCCGGAGATCAATGACCGCATTCTCGATGCAATCGAGCAGGCAGACCTTGATCCCGATCAGCAGGAGAAACTGGAAGCAGAATTTGCAAAAGAAATTCATCTGCTGAGTGCGGAACCGCGATTGAAATCCATCGCAAGAGATTTCGTGCAGCATTATTCCGACCTCTGGACAAGCGGCAAGGCAATGTTTGTCTGCCTGAACAAGCGCACCTGTGTGCAGATGTACGAGTATGCGCAGGATTACTGGAAGAAAGAGATCGAAAGACTCACTGAGAAAATGAAAGCGGCATCTCAACAGGAAGCACAGGAGATGCAGCGCAAAATCGAATGGATGCAGGAAACTGAAATGGCTGTTGTTGTCAGCCAGGAACAGAATGAGATTCAGAAGTTCAAGGAATGGAAACTTGATATTTTGAAGCACCGCACCAAAATGGAAAAGCGCGAGCTTGATAAGGAGTTCAAGGATCCGAAGCATCCACTGCGAATAGTATTTGTCTGCGCGATGTGGCTGACCGGCTTTGATGTGAAATGTCTGTCCTGCCTGTATCTCGATAAGCCGCTGAAAGCGCATACGTTGATGCAGACAATTGCGCGCGCAAACCGAGTCAGCGAGGGAAAAAGCAACGGCCTGATCGTAGATTATATTGGCATTGTCAAAGCTCTGAGAAAAGCGCTTGCCGATTATACTGCCAATATCGGCGGTAAAGGAGAGGTTGATCCGACAGTTGACAAGGAAGTACTGATTGCGAGAATTCGCGAGGTCATAGATACTGCAATCGCTTTCCTTGATGAGCGTGACTTCGATTTGAATCTCCTGATAAGCGCCGCAACGAAATTTACGAAGATGTCGATGGTCTGTGAAGCAGCAAATGCGGTATGCGGCTGCATTGAAGACCGCAGACAGTTCCAGACCTATGCGTCTGAGCTGAATCGTCTGGTGAAATATGCAAATCATGATGACCTTTCCGCAGATATATGGAAACAGTATGACGCGATTGCAGAAATCTATAAGCAACTGAACAAAAAGAAAAAACACGCTGACAATACGGCACTCATGGTGCAGATCAATCAAATCATCAGCGAGTATGTGCAAATTGAAGAACAGCAGGAAGGCATTACAGAATCCAAACGGTTTGAT
>JAFWUX010000177.1 GCA_017523995.1 Oscillospiraceae bacterium
GCTGGGTCTGCACGATCTGCGGATATGTCTATGAGGGCGAGGAGCTCCCCGAGGACTTCATCTGCCCGCTCTGCAAGCACGGCGCCGCCGACTTCGAGCCGATTGAATAAGGTATCCGCTTTGCGGATGATTGATAATGGGCTGCGCGCCCAAACTGCGCCAGAGGGACATTGTCCCTCTGGACTCCCGTTTTGAGTTTGATGTGCGCAAATATAAAAGTTTGCGGGTTCTTAGGGCAGCGCCCTAAGCCGCACTCTGCAGAGGGCTCCCCTAAGTGAATTGCAGCGCAATTCACCGGCTGATGCAACTGCTTAAGTTGTTGGCATTGCGCCCCCAAACCCCTCGCTGGGGATTTATCCCCAGACCCCGTTTTGGATAGAATGAGGAAACTCATCTATAATATATTATCAAGGAGGATTTTATTATGAAGTATGTATGTTCTGTCTGTGGCTACACCTATGACGAGACCGTCGGTGATCCGGATAACGGCATCGAGGCAGGCACCAAGTTTGAGGATCTGCCCGAGGATTTTGTATGTCCGCTCTGCGGCGTCGGCAAGGACATGTTTGAAGCCGAGTAATTGACTGCGATGTCAGATGTCTGCATTCGTGCAAAATGGATGCGGGCACTGCCCGCCGGTGTCGGCAAGGATATGTTTGAAACCGAGTGAATGCGTGAAAGTCCGCCGGAGGTGCAGAGATTGCTTCCGGCGGGCTTTTCTGTCATTCGCTATTCATGGGAAATCGCCGATTTTCCGGCAATTCGCGGTTTATGGGATAGACTTTTTGGGCGTTTTGTGTTATGATGCAGGCAGATTAACGGAAGGAGGTATCCGGAAATGGATACAGTCAAAATCGGAAAATTCCTGAAGGAACTCCGGAAGGAGCAGAATCTGACGCAGGAACAGCTCGGCGAAAAAGTCGGCGTGACAAACAAAACCGTCTCGCGCTGGGAAACGGGAACCTATATGCCGCCGCTCGAATGTCTTGCGATTCTGTCGGAGCTTTACGGTGTCAGCATCAATGAGATTGTCGCCGGACAGCGGCTCAGTCAGGCGGAATTTGCAGAGGCAGCCGAGGAGAATCTTTCGGAGGCTTTGCAGATGAGCGAGCAGGTCTGGCGGCAGACGGAAAAACGGCTCAGTCTGCTGCTTGTGATCTCGACCGTGCTTGCGGTGCTGATCATCCTGCTTATGCCGAAATTTGAGGGCAGATTTCTGCTGAATCTGCTCCTGATTGTGCTGGTTGCAGGACTTGCACTGATCAGCAATTCAGCGATTCTTGCCGCGCTGCTGATGAACAAGGAGCGCAGCGGTAAAGAGCAGAAATAACAAAAGCTCCCGTACATTTGTACGGGAGCTTTTTGGAATGCCGGCGGCGGGGGTCGAACCCGCACGGTATCGCTACCAACGGATTTTGAGTCCGTCACGTCTGCCAATTCCATCACGCCGGCTTACCGGATAAGTATATCATATTTCAGGGTTTTTGTCAATCCCTGCAAGCTGAAAATCGCGGCGAAACAGCGTGGTTTTTGTCTGTTGTGCAAAAATGCGGATTTGCCCACTTGCATAATCGCATGAAAAGTAGTATAATAGGAAAGGCAAAATTTATTTCCCGTTCAGACGCACACAGGAGGCAAAGAAATATGTGTGGAATTGTAGGCTTTTCGAGCCGGATTGACAATGCGGAGGCTGTCCTCGGGCAGATGATGGACCGCATTCGTCACCGCGGACCGGATGCCGGCGGCAAGTATCTCAATGGCGAGATCGCGCTCGGACACCGCCGTCTTTCGATCATTGATATCACAGAGCAGGGCGACCAGCCCATCTTTAACGAAGACCGATCAATGGTGCTCGTCTTCAACGGTGAAATTTATAATTATCAGGAGATTCGCGAGGAGCTGCTCGCAGCCGGACACAGCTTCAAAACGCAGACCGATTCCGAGGTGCTGATTCACGGCTATGAGGAATACGGCACGGAGCTGCTGAACAAGCTGCGCGGCATGTTCTCGTTTGTCATCTGGGATGAGAACAAAAAGGAGCTGTTCGGTGCAAGAGATTTCTTCGGCATCAAGCCGATGTACTATGCGCAGATGGGCGAAAGCTTCCTGTTCGGCAGCGAGATCAAATCGTTCCTGCCGCATCCGGATTTCAAAAAAGAACTCAATACCGAGACGCTGGAGCAGTATCTGACCTTCCAGTATTCCCCGACAGAGGATACATTTTTCAAAGGCGTCAAAAAGCTGCCCGCCGCGCATTACTTCCTCTGGAAGGACGGCAAACTGACTGTTCAGCGCTACTGGGATGTGCATTTTGAGGCGGACGAAGCGCCGCTGCTCGGAGACTGGGTCAAGACGATTTCCGAGACCTTCCACGATTCTGTGCGCGCGCACAAGATCGCGGATGTCGAGGTCGGCAGCTTCCTTTCCTCCGGCGTGGATTCGAGCTATGTTGCCGCTGTTGCAAATGTCGATAAGACCTTTACGGTCGGCTTCGGCAGCGATGAAAAGTATAATGAGATCGGCTGGGCAAAGCGTTTCTCGCGCGCGATCGGCAAGGAGAATTTCAGTCATGTGATCACGCAGCAGGAATACTGGGATGTGCTCCCGAAGATTCAGTATCAGATGGATGAGCCGCTCGCCGATCCCTCCTGCATTGCGCTGTATTTTGTCTGCAAGCTGGCAGCGGAGCAGGTCAAGGTTGTGCTCTCGGGCGAGGGCGCGGATGAGCTGTTCGGCGGCTACAATGTCTACAGCGAGCCCGACGGCACATGGTATGATAAGCTGCCGATGGGACTGCGGCGCGGCGTTGCGAATGCGGCAAGCGTGCTGCCTGCAAAGCGCGGTGTCAACTTCCTTGTCCGCAAGGGCAGAACGCTGGAGGAGCGCTTCATCGGCAATGCCTATATGTTTACACCGGCAGAGCGCAAGGCGCTGCTGAAAATCGAGACATCGGCGCCCGATCCGACCGCTGTGACAAAGCCGTTCTATGACAAAGTCACCGATCAGGATGCCGTGACGAAAATGCAGTATCTCGATCTGCACCTCTGGATGACCGGCGATATCCTGCTGAAAGCGGATAAAATGAGCATGGCACATTCGCTGGAGCTGCGCGTGCCGTTCCTGGATAAGGAGCTGATGCATGTCGCAGAGCAGATTCCGACAAGATTCCGCGTGACGCACCGTGTCCCGACGGATGACCATACACCCTATACAACAAAATATGCGATGCGGCTTGCGGCAAAGCGCGATACCCCGCCCTCGACCGCGGATACCGCAGCGAAAAAGAAGCTCGGATTCCCTGTCCCGATCCGCGTGTGGCTGAAGCAGGATGACTGCTACAACACCGTGCGCACGGCATTTGTCTCGCCGGATGCAGAGCAGTTTTTCCACACCGAAAAGCTGACGCAGCTCCTTGACGATCACAAAAACGGCAAGGCGGATAACAGCCGCAAGATCTGGACGGTTTATATGTTCCTTGTGTGGTATAAGGTCTATTTCGGCGACAGTGCCGCATAAGAGGTGTCAGGATGCGTAATGCTGAAATATATCACGCGATGCCGGAAAACGGTCTGACAGATATCTGGCTGCCGGAAATGGAGTTCCTGCCGCCGGATCAGGCAGAATACCGGAAATCGCTCTGGCAGGATACGCTGGAAATGGATGAGCTGACTGTTTTTGCGGTTGACGGCTACGGCGATATGTTTGCATGGAGACCGGATGACAGTGTCGTGTTTATAGAGACCGACACCGGAACATGCACGGAATATGCCTCCTGTCTGCCGGATGCAGTCTTCCGGCGCATCATTGAGTTTGCAAACGGAGACTATACCGAAATGTGCTCTGATGCCTATAAAGCCGGTCTGGATGCGGATGAAGCAGAGGACTGTATTTCAGAGCGTGATGCGGTCGGATTGCTGAAGCAGTATCAGAGCGCATTCGGTAACTATTTTTCACAGGACAAAAAGGAGTATATAGACAGCCTCATACAGCACGGCTTTCTGCCGGATTGCAATGCCTTTTTATATGAGGAGCAAATGATCAGCATAATTCGTGATCTGCTGCATGTGAATACAGCAGAAAGCGTCAGCATCAGACGGAAAAGCTGCTGATTCTGAATCAAATAAAAACGCCGGAGGTAAAAACTATGAGCGAGCATCCCTATTCGCATCTGATTGACCTGAACGACTACCCTGTCGAATGGTGGAACAAGGTCATTTCGCTCGGCGCTTCGATCTATGCACATCCGCAGCGTTATGTGCAGGCATGTGCCGGAAAGATCATGGCGACGCTGTTTTATGAGCCTTCCACGCGGACGCAGATGAGCTTTCAGTCTGCGATGATCCGTCTGGGCGGCAGCATCATCGGCTTTGATAATCCGATGAGCAGCTCGGTCTCCAAGGGCGAGAATATCAAGGATACAACAAAGGTTGTCAGCAGCTATTCGGATATCCTGATTATCCGGCACCCGATGTCGGGCACGGCAAAGGCTGCGGCGCTGACGGCGGAGTGTCCGGTTGTCAATGCAGGCGACGGCGGACATCTGCACCCGACGCAGACTTTGACCGATCTGCTGACGCTGAAAATGGAAAAGGGCAGGCTCGATCATCTGACGGTCGGTCTCTGCGGCGACCTGCTTTACGGCCGCACGGTGCATTCGCTCTGCAAGGCACTCTCCTGCTATCCGGAGAACAAATTTGTGCTGATCTCGACGCCGGAGCTGCAGATTCCGGATTATATCACAAAGATTCTGCGGGATTCCGGCTGCGAATACCGCTGCGAATCCTCGCTCGATGCGGCAATCGGCGACCTCGATGTGCTCTATATGACGCGCATTCAGCGGGAGCGCTTTGCCTCGCAGGCGGAGTACCTCGCACAGAAGGATGTCTATCGCCTGACCACCGAAAAGATGAAGCGCGCAAAGGATGACCTCGTTGTGCTGCATCCGCTGCCGCGTGTGGATGAAATCGAAATCGCAGTGGATGATGATCCGCGCGCGATGTATTTCAAGCAGGCGAAATACGGCATGTATGTCCGCATGGCGCTGATTCTGCGGCTGCTGGAATCTGAAAAGCCCGCGACACTGCTCCGCGGCACAAAGCGCGATGACCTCTGCTGCGTGAATCCGAAGTGCATCACGGCGCAGGAGCATTATCTGCCGCATCAGTTCACCGAAATCGGCGGAAAGACTGTCTGCGAATTCTGCGAAGAAGCCGCCGTGCCCGCGGAAATTGTGCGGTAAGAGTTGTCTCCGGCGGGGATATTATCCCCAGACCCCGTTTTGATATTGAAATAACACAAAGCCGTTCCGGTCAGCAGATTGGAGCGGCTTTTTTGCAGCGTTCCGCATTTCAAATTTCACACAGCGCAGTTATAGATCATTCTAATTGCCCCGCGCTTGACGAAATCTGCGTTGTGTGCTATAATAAAGTATATTGAACTTAATCGGAAGGAGCAACGCATTATGCTGCTTTATAATTCGCTCACACGCCAGAAGGACGAATTCAAGACGCGCGAAGCCGGAAAGGTGAAAATGTATACCTGCGGCCCGACTGTCTATCACTTCGCCCACATCGGCAATCTGCGTACCTATATGATGGAGGATGTCCTCGAAAAGTATCTGACCTATTCCGGATATCAGGTGATGCGCATTATGAACATCACCGATGTCGGTCACCTCACCTCGGACGGCGACACCGGCGATGATAAAATGCTCAAGGGCGCAAAGCGTGAGCATAAAACCGTCATGGAGATCGCAAAGTTCTATACCGATGCGTTCTTCGCGGACTGCGAAAAGCTCAATATCAAAAAGCCGGAGTATATCCAGCCTGCAACCGGCTGCATTCCGGAATATATCCACATGATTGAGACGCTGCTCAAAAAGGGCTATGCCTATGAGGCAGGCGGCAATATCTATTTTGATACCTCGAAGCTTGATCAGTATTACCGCTTCCACGATTTCAAGGAGGAGGACCTCGAGGTCGGCGTCCGTGAGGGCGTTGAGGGTGACGAAAACAAGCGCAACAAGGCGGATTTCGTCCTCTGGTTCACCAAATCGAAATTCGATGATCAGGAGCTCAAATGGGAAAGCCCGTGGGGGCTCGGCTATCCGGGCTGGCATATCGAGTGCTCGTGCATCAGCATGAAGTTTGCAGGAGAGTATCTCGATCTGCACTGCGGCGGCATTGACAATGCATTCCCGCATCACACAAATGAGATCGCGCAGAGCGAAGCCTATCTCGGACACGAGTGGTGCCCGCAGTGGTTCCATGTTCTGCACCTGAATGACGAAACCGGCAAGATGAGCAAGAGCAAGGGCGAATTCCTGACCGTTTCGCTGCTGGAGCAGAAGGGCTTTTCGCCGCTTGCATACCGCTTCTTCTGCATGCAGTCGCACTATCGCAAAACGCTCGTGTTTTCGTGGGAAAACCTCAAAAATGCGCAGATCGCATATGATAAGCTGATTGCAAAGATCAAGACGCTGCTCGATGCAAAGGATGCGCTGGATGAATCCAAAAAGGCGGAGCTGCTCGGCGGCTTTACCGCGGCAATGGATAATGATCTCAACACGGCGCAGGCGATCACGGTGCTGTATGATATTCTCAAGGCGGATACCACTGCGGCGACAAAGCTTGCGTGCATCGAGGCGATTGACAAGGTGCTTTCGCTGAATCTGATTGAGAATGCAAAGGCGTTCGGCGCGGATGCGGAAGCAGCAGAGATTCCGGCAGAGGTGCTCGCACTGGTTGAACAGCGCAAGGAAGCGCGCAAGGCAAAGGATTTTGCACAGGCAGATGCGCTGCGTGATCAGATCACCGCGCTCGGCTGGCAGATTCGCGAAACCCGTCAGGGCACGGAGATCACGAAGCTGTGACAGCGGGTGAAGCGTCAGATATTTTGTTTTTGATATAGTTGGAATGAAGCCGCTCCGGTCAGGTGTTGATCGGGGCGGCTTTTAGTTTTTCACTATTCATTTTGAATCTGGTGCATTTTTGTTTCTTGTTCTTTATCCTTTCGTTAAATAGATTTTTATACTGGGCGCGGGGCGCAAATGCGAGGGCAGGAACCCAAGGAAAGAGAGGAAACTCGCTGCGCTCGCATTCCCCTCTCTCCTTAGGTTCCCTCCCTCGCGCTCCCTCCTTCCTGATCCTCTCTCCCCTGAAATCGAAGCCCTGAGTTCGGCATGCAGAATCCGCGAAATCGTCCGTTCATTCAAGTCGCGGATCATCGGAACGGCGCAAATCAAACAGCAATGCCCGCCAAGCAGCTTACGCCAATCGAGTGGCTTGCGCCCCAAGGGGGTCAAGGAATCAGGAAAGGGGAGCGCGAGGGGAGAACCTAAAGGGGATAGGGGGAATGTGAGCTTGCGAACCTTCCCCCTGTCCTCTTTGGGTTCTCCCCTCGCATTCGCGCCACGCGCCCAGCGGAATTCAGCATTCAGACACAAGATACAGAATATCAACGCAAAAAACGCCTTTAGCAAAACGGATGTCGGCACTGCCGACCGCCCAGCGGAATCTAACATTTGGGCTTAAGGTGAAGAACAAGGAACAACAGCCACAGTATCCACGCCCAGCAATGAGCGGAAACAAACAATTTGCACATCCACGCATATTCATAAAGATACTTAGTTGTACAAAATACCCAAACACATAAAAGAGCACTTGACAAATGTATCGAGGTGTGATATACTTGCATTACAGTCCGATACATCGAAGCTCGATACATCGAACCAAAATAGATTGGAGTGAGATATATGACAGAAAAGCTCCGGCGCGTGTATGTCCCGATGACCGAGACAGGCTTCTATATCCTGTTCTGCCTGCGCGAGGAAATGCACGGCTACAGCATCGGGCAGCGTGTCAAGGAAATGACAGACGGCGCCGTGACGATCAGCGCAGGCACCATGTACGGCACGCTCTCCAAAATGGAAAAGGACGGTCTGATCCGCTTTACCCGCGAGGAGGAAAAGCGAAAACTTTACCGGATCACGGCGCTGGGCGAGGAGATTCTCTCGCTCGAGATCGAACGCATCAAACGGTTATACAGAAACATCGGAGGTGTTTGACATGATGAATGAAACCAAGCGTGTTTTCGGTTATTTTACGATTGCTGACTGGGAGCGCGAGCAGAACTGGCTCACCGAAATGGCGGCGCAGGGCTGGCGCTTTGTCAAAACGAACGGCTTTTTCTATACCTTTGAGCGCTGCGAGCCGGAAAACGTCGTCTACCGGCTGGATTACAGCGGACTGCGCAAAGGTGACCGCGGCGATTATTACGCCATGCTGCGCGATTACGGCTGGGAATATTTGCAGGACATCAACGGTTTCAGCTACTTCCGCAAACCGGCGGACGGCGCTGCGCCTGAGGATCTTGAGCTGTTCAGCGACGGCGCATCACGCATCAAAATGATAAAAAAGTTTCTGGTTGCAAAAATTCCGCTCGTCTATCTGCTTTTTATTTCGGCAATACTCATAAGTGCGGAACGCTACTGCGATGTGCTCAAAAAGCTGCTGCACGGAGAATCGCTGCAATCCGGAGAGGTCATGATCCTTCTCGTCCTTGCATTTATGATCTTCATGCTGATTTTTACGAACGTGCAGTCCGTCCGCGCATATCGCCGCATCAAACAGGAATATCAGAATCGCGCATAACAATGTTTTCACTATCATCGGAGGTGTCTGAAATGAAAGGCAAGAGTGACAGCATCAAGAGAGTCCGCAAGTTTTTCAGCATTGCGGAATTTGAAAAAGAGGAGAAATATCTCACGGACATGGCGGCGCAGGGCTGGCGCTTCGTCGATACGAACGGCACGATCTATACCTTTGAGCGCTGCGAGCCGGAGAATGTCGTCTACCGGCTGGATTTCAGCGGCATTCCGCTCGATCAGCGCGACGATTACTACGCAATGTTCCGCGATTACGGCTGGGAATATTTGCAGGACAGCTACGGCTTCAGCTACTTCCGCAAGCCTGCCGAGGGCGCTGCACCGGAGGACCTCGAGATTTTCAGCGACGGCGCTTCGCATCTGGAAATGGTCAAAAAGATCATGCTGGCAAAGATCACGCCGATGATTCTGATTCTGATTTCATGCATCACGATCAACTATGACAAAATGCTGCGCGTGATCCGGAACGATTCGCCGAACAAGGCAGACTGGTTCTCCGTGATCGGCGTCACGCTCCTCGTTCTGACGATTGCAGCGCTGTTCTGCCGGACGCTCGGCGAATTCCTGCACCTGAAAAAGAAATATTCAAAATCTGCATAAATACGCAGAAATCGCATATCCTATCCGCAGATAGGAGTGATGCACATGACAAGAATCATCCATTCGCAGGGCGCGCGCGATCCCTCGCAGGAGGCATATGCAGAAATGGTCGCGCACGCCTCGCGCCGCACGAATATCGCGGCGACCGTGCTGAAAGCGTTTCTCATCGGCGGGAGTATCTGTCTGCTCGGCGAAGTGCTCCGTCAAATGCTGCTGAACAGCGGTCTGGAGCAGGATACCGCAGGCACATGGACCTCTGTGGCGCTGGTGCTGCTTTCCGCGCTGCTGACCGGCTTCGGGCTGTATCAGAAGCTTGCAAAGCACGGCGGCGCAGGCACGCTCGTCCCGATTACCGGCTTTGCGAATGCGGTCGCCTCGGCAGCGGTTGAGGCAAAAACCGAGGGATTCATCCTCGGCGTCGGGACAAAAATCTTTACGATCGCGGGCCCCGTGATTCTCTACGGCACTGCCGCCTCGGTGATCTACGGAATCATCTACTATTTCCTCACAAGATAAAGAAAAGCCGCTCAATTTTACGCATTGCGCAGAATTGAGCGGCTTCGGTTGTCTGTATCATTCTATCTTGTTAGAACTGCTGTTTTCCCTCGAGGATCAGGCATTCATCTGCATGCGGATCAATTTCCTTTTCCTTGATCTCGCGCTGCCAGACATCCGGTGCATAGGATTCAATCTTCACCGTGACGGCTTCGCGCGGGCATCCCCATTTTTCGGTAAAGACCTGCGTGATCTCCTCAGCGATCTCCTGCTTGATCTTCTCGTCCTTCGGGTAGGCTTTCACGACGATCAGCGGCATTGCGGTTCCTCCTTTCCTTATAGCTTTTCCACGCAAGATGCAAAAAATCTTCGTGATTATACGCATCCCATCCGACGCGGATTTTCTTTTGATTTTGAAGCTCGATGACCGTGCCGGCGAGTCTGCTGCGGCGTTTGCGGCGCGAGCGCGAGGTTGTCTTGCGGATATAGGTGATATCCTCCCAGCGATAGCGCTTGCGCATTCCCAGCAGATTGTGATAGACAAAGCCCTTTTTCTCGTGATAGTCGATGCGGATATTCCGCGTCATCATCAGCGGGATAGTCAGCAGCACAAATGCCCCGACAATCAGGCAGGTTGTGCGTTCGGCACGGTCCAGAATGCACAGGATCAGCACAACCGTAAAGCAGGCGCAGCAGACCCAGCCGATCGCGGAAGGCTCTCTGTTCGGGATGACCGTCCCGCGCTTGTATCTGCGGCGCGCCTGATTCTTTTGCTGCTCGGACATCAGCGGAATGCCTCCACGCATTCACGCTTGACAAGCGCTGCAAGCTCCTCCGGCAGATTGTGCTGTGCATCCCACTCCTGCCCGAATTTTGCAGCATCTGCTGCATATTGTGCGTACAGCGGCGATTCCTGATACTTGCGGAGCAGCAGCGGCAGCGCTTCTCCGTTCTGCTCTGCTCTTGCGATTGCGAGGCAGAGCGAGATATTGACCTCTTTGCGGCTGCCGACGCATTCAAACGGCTTATTCGGCAGCGCGCCGCAAAGCTCCTGCAAAACGGGCTCCATATCTTCCATATTGAACATATCGGCGCCGAGCAGTCTTGCGATTTCCGCAAGCGGCAGGAACGGCGAGAGGATCACCGATACAAACAGACACTTTGCGCAGTGTCCGCACCATTTATCCTGCTTTGCACCGGCGTTGCAGCTGCGGAAGATTTCGTGATACGCAGTCGGGAGCGATGCAAAATACCGCGCGATCTGAAATTCCGTCAGCGGACGCAGCAGGCTGAAATACTGCACGCCGCAGCGCAGATAATCGCGCTCATAGGCGGCAAAATCGCGCTCGAACTGATAGCTCTTGGAATACTGATGATTGACCTCTGCCTCGGAGACCGTCGATTCGCTCGCCGAGGATTCATTCGAGAGAATGACCGTTTTCAGCCCGTTGACATAGGCTGTCAGCGCCGCGGAGAATGCAACAATCGCGGAAAACGGCGTGTGACCGTTCAGATAGCCCTCTTTGTTCAGGCGCAGCATATTCGGATCAAGCGTGCGCTTCGGTTCGAGGATGCGTTCCTTCGGGATGCCGGCAAGCAGTGCCGCCTTTTCAGAGGAATCACGGTGATTGATCTGATAGGCATAGGCATTGTCAAGCTGCCCTTTGAGCAGATTCAGCGTGACAATCGAATCCTTGCCGCCGCCGACCGGAATCAGATAGCCGGAAAGATCGGTGCGCTGCGCAGGCTGATCCGGAATGTTCCGTCCGGCAGGATCGGGATTGCAAGTGAACTGCATAAAGCTGTCGAAATCCGTCTCGATGCCGTTGCGGTAGAAAAATTCGCCCAGTCCCCCGAAGTACAGCCGCTTCCACCAGTTTTCCTGTGCCTTGTCGATGAGCGCATCGCAGAGCCGGACTTTTGGCGGGCAGGCGATCTTCCAGTAGGAGACCAGCTCCGCCATGCCGAGCGAAAAGACCAGCCGCCGGAACGCAGGATCATTTTCATATCTGTCGCTGCCGCCGTCGCAGGGAATCTCCCATTGCGGCGAAAAGTGTTCATCGCCGAACGAGAAACAATATGTGATATGCAGCACGGTGCCGTTTTCGGTCTGCCGGAAGTTCAGAAAAATGTCATTGAATTCAAATATCGGATACTGCTGCCGCAGTTCGGTAAATGTCATGTGGTTCGCTCCGTTCTGATACAGAATACAGAATGCGCAATCTTTCGGAGATCACGCATTCTGTCAGTTACGTTATTTTGCCTTGACTGCCTCGCGGATAACCTCTGCGATGTGCTCCGCGGAAAGACCGAACTCCTTGAGCAGGTCAACCGCCGGACCGGAGTGACCGAAGGTATCGTTCACGCCGACTCTGCGCACCGGAACCGGATACGCTTCGGTGACAGCCTCTGCAACTGCCGAGCCCAGACCGCCGATGATGCTGTGCTCCTCAGCGGTGACGATTGTGCCGGTTTCCTTTGCCGCCTTGATGATGATATCCTTGTCGAGCGGCTTGATTGTGTGGATGTTGATCACGCGGACGGAAATGCCCTCGCCTGCAAGTGTCTCCGCAGCGTTCAGTGCCTCATTGACCATGAGACCGGTTGCGATCACGGTGACATCGCTGCCGTCGCGGAGCTGGACGCCCTTGCCGAGCTCGAACTTGTAGGTTGCCGGATCATTGATGACCGGAACAGCCAGTCTGCCGAAGCGGCAGTAGACCGGACCGTCGTGCTGGATTGCAGCTTCGACCGCAGCCTTTGCCTCGGTATCATCTGCCGGGTTGATGACGGTCATGCCCGGAATCGTGCGCATCAGTGCGATATCCTCGCAGCACTGGTGGGTAGCGCCGTCCTCACCGACGGAGATGCCGGCGTGGGTTGCACCGATCTTGACATTGAGGTGCGGGTAGCCGATCGAGTTGCGGACGATCTCAAATGCTCTGCCCGCTGCAAACATTGCAAACGAGGATGCAAACGGGATCATGCCCGCTGCTGCAAGACCTGCTGCAACGCCCATCATGTTGGCTTCTGCGATGCCGCAGTCATAGAAGCGGTCTGCATATGCCTTTTTGAACATACCGGTCTTGGTTGCGGCTGCAAGGTCTGCATCCAGAACAACCAGATTCGGATATTTTTCTGCGAGTGCGACGAGCGCTTCGCCGTAGCTTTCGCGTGTCGCCTTCTTGATGACTTCGCTCATGCTTCCGCCTCCAATCTGCTGAGCTCCGCGGTCAGCTCTGCCATTGCCTTTTCATACTGTTCGGTGTTCGGCGCGGTGCCGTGCCAGCCGACCTGATTTTCCATAAAGGAAACGCCCTTGCCCTTTGTGGAATGCTGGATGATGACAACCGGCTGCTGCGTGACGCGCTCTGCCTCACGGAATGCGCGGTCGATATCGTCAAAGTCATGTGCATCCATCTCGATGACATGCCAGCCGAATGCGGCGAATTTATCCGGAATCGGCTCCGGCGAGCAGACCTCGGTAATCTTGCCGTCGATCTGGAGACCGTTGTTATCGACGATTGCGATCAGGTTATCCAGTCCGTAATGTGCGGCAAACATAGCTGCCTCCCAGACCTGACCTTCCTCGATTTCGCCGTCGCCGAGGATTGTGTAGACGCGGTAGTTATCGCTGCGGTGCTTGCCGGCAAGTGCCATGCCGCAGGCTGCGGAGATGCCCTGACCGAGCGAGCCGCTGCTCATATCCACACCCGGAATCGTGATGCAGGGGTGACCCTGCAGTCTTGCGCCGATGTGGCGGAGTGTTTTCATTTCATCCATCGGGAAGAATCCGCGTTCTGCGAGTGTTGCATAGAGTGCCGGTGCGGTGTGTCCCTTTGAGAGCACAAAGCGGTCGCGCTCTGCGAAATCGGGATTATCCGGATAGACATGCATTCTGGTGAAATAGAGATACGTCAGCACATCCGCGATGGAAAGCGAGCCGCCCGGATGGCCTGATTTTGCATTGTACACGCCTTCGATGATGCCCATGCGGATCTTGCAGGCGTGAATCTGGAGCTGTCTGCGAAGCAAATCGTCCATATTCGTAATCTTCCTTTCTGCTGTGCGCTGTTCTGCGCTCATAGCTAATTTTTATTATACTATATATTGCGAAAAAATGCAAGCGGTTTCCGGCTGGAATTGTGACTGATTCTTGCTGATTTATTCCTGTTTTTTGCGGCGATCCGTCAAACAGCGCTGTTCCGGCAGAAGCGGTGCTTCAGGGAGTGCCTCCGGCGGATCTGTAATGGGGACTCCGTCCCCAAACCCCGGCTGGGGTCATTGACCCCAGACCCCATGTTTATGCATGAATAACAACAAAGCCGCTCCAATTGTTTCATTGAAACGGCTTTGTTTATTCATGTATGAAAATGGGAGTCCAGAGGGATAGTATCCCTCTGGTGGGAGTTTGAGGGCAAAGCCCTCATTTCAGATCCATCGGAGATACCTCTATCAATCCATCGGAGATCCCGCATTCTGATTATTCAAGCTTTGCGATCTTCCGGAGAATGGAAATGACATCATCGCCGGTGAGGTTGCCGTCTGCATTGCAGTCCGCATTTTTGCGTCCCTGCTCCGAAAGCTTTGCAGACCGGTCTTCTGCAAGGAATCGCGCCAGCAGAACCGCATCGGAAACATCAACCATGTTGCTGCAGTTGCAGTCGCCGCGCAGAAGTGCTGCGGCTGTCGGTGCAGCAGTGGTGACGGTTGTTGTGGTGGTGGTTGTAGTGGTGAGCTTTGCAGTGGTTGTTGTCCGGAGCGTTGTGGTTGTCTCCTGCACTGCATCCTTTTCCTTGAGCACAAGGCTGCACTGATCCAGCGAGCCGAAGGATTCGCCCTTGCCGCTGACGGATACAGATACCGTGATCGTTTCGCCGGTCTTTGCATGAATCTCGAGCGGGATATCAAACCACGCATTCCATGCGGCAAGCTGGAAGTCGATGCTGTAGGACGAGGATTCCGTATAGAGTCCGAGCGTGACAGTGCTCGACGGGGAGCCCTGGAAGTTGCCCGTGAACTCATAGGTGCCGGAGACCGGTGCCGTGACCTTTGTCCGCGCATAGGCGCGGCTGAAATCCGATGTCGCATACCAGTGCAGCGCATATTCGCCGTTCTTTGCATCCTCCTTGCGGACATCGAGATGTCCGGAGGCAGGCGGATTGGAAATGGTCCAGCCGGTCGGGGTCTGCGTTGCTTTTTGATCGAGCTCAAAATCCGGATTTTCCAGCAGATTGCCGCCCGCAGCGGGATCCGTCACCGCCGCACTGACGGTCGCCACCTGATCGCCGTGGACGCTGTTGAACATGTAGAGCGATTCCAGCGGCTTGCCGGAGGCATCAAAGAGCGCCTGATTCTCCCAGCCGCTTCCGCCGGAATTCTTCGCATCTGCGTCATATTCGGCTGCGGTCTGTGTTGCCCAGCCGCCGCCGTAGCGGTTCCAGAGATCGTTTCGTTTGTTGTTGTCGGTGTTGATCGCGAGCCATGCAGGCTCCCAGTAGAACACGCCGATTCCCCTGCCGTCCGGAATCGCCGCCATTGCGCGGAACAGATCGTTCAGGAATGCGATCTGTCCGTCCGCGCCGACCGGATAGCTGACATAATTGCCGAGATCCGATTTCGACGAGATCGTATTCGAGCCGGGGTCTTTGTTCTCAAAGCTGTTCGCCCACGAGGTCTCTGCGACGAGCACCTTTTTGTTATAGGTTTTCGCGATATTGCCGAGCGTATTTTTCAGCGCATCGGGCGTGCCGTGCCAATAGGGATAATAGGAGGTTGCAAAGACATCGTAATCGACATTGTTCTGCCTGAGCATCTTTGCAAGATAATCCATATTGGAGGCTTTTTCCGGATTCGTGAAATGCAGCGCGACAAGGACATTTCTGTCAAACTCGCGGACAGCCTTCGAGCCCGCCTTGAACAGGCTTGTCAGGTCCTTCCAGACAGCATCGCCCCAGCCGCCCTTATCGAGCGAGACGCCGCACATGCCGGTTGTGGTCTCATTGCCGACCTGCACCATCGCGATTTCGACGCCGGTCGCTTTGAGCTTTTTCAGCGTTTCGCCGGTAAAGCGATAGATGGCATCCGCCTTCTGGCTGACGGAATAATTCTCCCATGCCTTCGGGGCGCGCTGCTTTGCCGGATCCGCCCAGAAATCGGAATAATGGAAATCGACAAAGAGCTTCAGCCCTGCCGCGGCGCAGCGCTTTGCAATCTGCTCGGCGCAGGCGACATCATTCGCACCGCCGCCGTAGGTCACATGGTTCTGCGCGCCCGTCGGATCATTCCAGATGCGGACGCGGATTGTGTTGATGCCTGCATCTGCAAGCGTTTTGAAAATATCCTGCTCCTTGCCGCTGCGGTCATAAAATTTGACGCCGCTCTGCTCCAGCGAGATCACAGAGGAGATATCCGCGCCTTTGAAGGGATCGCCGTTTGCAAACGGGAGCCCCGTGATGCCGGAAAACGTGATCGGCTCTGCAGCATTCACATGCTGCTGCCGGAGCGGAAAATTGCCGCCCGTGAGCATCAGGACGGCTGCCGCCGCAGCGGCGAATAACTTGTTTGGTTTCATACTTTTGCAACCTCTCTCCGAATTTATTTTTCTCGTTGACCATAAGCGATCTCTATTTCCGCTTTGTTCTATTATACCATATTTATCCTACAAATTGCAATAGTTTTTGAAAATATTTTAGGACTTTTTATCCGGCCTGTACGCAAAAATCAGCCGGTTTTCTCAAGTTGTATGCTTGACATCAATACGCGTTTGTGATACAATATAAGTGTATGCACTTTCAGAATTTGCGCAGAAAGGCGGTATGAACGCATGAGCGATTTGTTTTTCTGTCCCGAGCGCTGGGAACCGGACAGCATGGTCTCCACAAATGCAGCATCGTTGATTCGTGTGCGCGGATATTCCGGCAGAACAGTCGATGCGTGGCAGCTCGGGGAATTCGGCTCCGACTGGACGGCGATTACATCGCGCATCCCGATTGAAAAGGGCTGGCTGGAATCCGGCGGGCAATACCGTTTCTGCTTCTGGCTCAACGGCGGTGAAAGCAGCCGCCGCAATGAGACCTGCATGCTCGAGATCTACGGCGATGCGTGGGAGGAGCGGCTGCGCTTCCGGCTCAACCGCAATTACACAAAGCCGCTGCTCGAGAAAAATCACTGGCTGCTGTTCGCTGTCCCGTTCACCGCACCGCAGGCAACCGAAGCGCTGACGTTCCGGTTTGTCGCATCGGGCGCGGTCTGCACGATTGCCGGTATACCGGAAATGGACATGTCCGCCTGCGAAGCGCTCACGCCCGATGCGCCCGATACGCTGCATACGGTGCGGCACAATCTGGCGTTCCCGCACGGCTGGCAGGAGGAAAAACCTGTCTCTGTCTCCAAATCGGCGGAGCTGCGGAAACAGCGTACAAAGAAGGCTGCCGCAGCCGCTGCCGTCACAGCCGCATGCGCTGTCGGCGTGATTGCGCTCCGGCAGTATCTCAAAAAGAGACGGTGAACAATCGCCTGACAACGCAAAAATCTGGATCAACAGAATCCACAGGAGGAATTAAGTTACATGAAACTCGGAATGGTCGGACTGCCGAATGTCGGCAAAAGCACGCTGTTCAATGCGCTGACGAATGCCGGCGCAGAATCCGCAAACTATCCGTTCTGCACGATCGACAAGAATGTCGGCATCGTTTCCGTGCCGGATGCACGGCTCGAAAAGCTCGCGGAGATCTATCAGCCGAAGAAGTTTACACCGGCGACCCTGCAGTTCGTCGATATCGCAGGACTTGTCAAGGGCGCATCCAAGGGTGAAGGTCTCGGCAACCGTTTCCTCGCAGATATCCGTGAGGTGGATGCGATTATCCACGTTGTGCGCTGCTTTGAGGATGACAACATCGTCCACGTTGACGGCTCGATTGACCCGAAGCGTGATATTGATGTCATCAACCTCGAGCTGATCTTCTCGGATATCGAGCTGATCGAGCGCCGCATCGACAAGACGGCAAAGCTCGCAAAGGGCGATAAGAAATATCAGGCGGATGTGGACCTGCTCAAGCGTCTGCAGGAGCACCTCTCCGATGAAAAACCGGCGCACAGCTTCGAGTGCTCCGAGGATGAGTGGGCTGTGATTCTGGAAACACCGCTCCTGACCGCAAAGCCGGTGATCTACGCGGCAAACCTTTCTGAGAGCGATTTCTCCGGCGACCTGAACAGCAATCCGCATTTTCAGGCTGTCAGGCAGATTGCCGAGGCAGAGAACGCAGCCGTGTTCCCGATCTGTGCACAGATTGAGGCGGAAATCTCCGATATGGCAGAGGATGAGCAGAAGGAGTTTCTCGCGGATCTCGGTCTCGAGGAATCCGGTCTGACGCGCATCATTCACGCGGGCTATTCGCTGCTCGGACTGATCTCCTTTCTGACCGGCGGCTCGGATGAGTGCCGTGCATGGACGATCAAAAAGGGCACAAAGGCGCCGCAGGCGGCCGGCAAAATCCACTCGGATTTTGAAAAGGGCTTCATCCGTGCAGAGGTCATCTCCTTTGAGGACTTCATGGCAAACGGCGGCAATATGGTCGCTGCAAAGGAAAAGGGCGTTGTCCGCATGGAGGGCAAAACCTATGAGGTCGCCGACGGCGATATCATCACCTTCCACTTTACTTCTTAAGGTATCTCCGATGGATTAAAAATGGGGCGCTGCCCCATACCCCGCCAAAGTGGCTACGAGATGGCCAAGAAAGGAGAAATAATATTTTTTGTGA
>JAFWUX010000178.1 GCA_017523995.1 Oscillospiraceae bacterium
GGTTGTTGACCAATCAGCAGACCTGACCGCTGAAATCGACTGATAACATCGCAATTTCGCGGTGAGGGTTGAAATTTCACGGTTAATTTGCTATAAGCGGGCAGCGCCCGCCTGCATTGATCTAAAGCACTCCGGCAAGAAGACCGTTTCACAAAAGATTCCTTCTCTCCGGTTGCTTTTTACGAGAGAATATGGTATAATATAATCAGTTTGCTTAGGCTAACTATGTGTGGAAAGGAGTATCGGTATGCTTTTGACCTTATTGCTGGCACTTGCCGGCATGGTGCTGCTCTGCCTGATGATCGCGGCAGCAACGTATTTATCCCGTTCCGCGGCATGGCGGGATTCTTTCCGCCGGATGTGCAGGAGGCACTGCAGCCCCGTCTTGATGCGATTGACAAACAGCCGAAAGCCCCGCGTATCTTCGGCGGTGTGCTGGTTGGGATTCTGTGTCTGCTGTTTGTCTGCCTGTATCTCTGCGGCGGGATTGACGGGCTGCATCATCAGTTTGCATTCCGCGATTTTCTGCTGCGGTTTCTGGTGATCTCATTTGGCATCAAGGCGTTTGATATCATTGCGCTGGATTACTTCCTGCTGACAAAAAGGAGCGCCGGATATGAAGCAGGTCAGACATCTTTCTGAGGCGACGCTGAACAAGGTCGCGGCACAAATCGGTGAATCATTCTGGGATTATCCCTACGCAGAGGGGGAGAGCGGTCTGAAGCCGTATTTCCCGTCCCGCGCGGCGATGACGGATTACATGAAAGCGCTGGTTGCTGCAGGCATCGAATGCGGACAGTTCTACTGCACTGACGGCGGCGAGGGCTATATTATGCTCTCGAGCTCGTTCGGTGAACATCCGGATTTCCGCAGCATCCTGAACATGGTGCGGAGCATGCGGCGGGCACTCGGCGGATGGCGAAAGCTGCTGGCATTCCTGAAAGCGGCGAACGCAGGCGGTGATTCGCTCGAAACGGTCATGAAGCGGCAGAAAAAGCCTTATGTCAAAGTGGAAATGCTGATCGTGACGAAGGAGCATCAGGGACAGGGATACATGCGAACGCTCATGGATTTTGCCTATGCAAAGGCGGCGCAGCGGCATGCCGCACTGATTCTCGATACGGATGCAAAAGGCAAGTGCGACCGCTATCTGCATCTCGGAATGGAGCTTGCCGGAACACGGACTGCGGCTGGCGTCCCGATCTATGACCTGATTCGTGAAGCGCCGGAATGCGGCACGGCAGCGCAGAATCAGACGGACTGATGTGCGGTTTTCGGCAAAATCAAAGCTCTGACTCAGTGCGAATCAGAGCTTTTCCTTGCGCCTGCAACTCGTGCACAAAACGGAGTATCCGGAACAGAATGGAGTGGAAAGCCTGTTTTTCCTGTGCTATAATATCCATGGTCTTGCGGAAAGGCTGTCATTTTTGATAGGAGGTTAGCAATGAATAACCAACGGAGGCGTTTATGAAAGGCAAGGATCTGATCCATATCGGCATATTTTCGACGATCTATTTTGTGATTGTATTTATTGCGGCAGTGCTTGGATTTTTTCCGGTTTTTCTGCCGCTGCTCTGTGTGCATGTCCCGATCCTCGGCGGACTGCTCGGCAGAAAGCTGATGAAGAAGCACTTTGAAAAGGCCGGCATCGCATGAACAGGGATTTATTTGACACACTCGATCAGGCGGGCTTCGGCTCGAATGTCCATGAGATCGCAGCGGAGGGCGAATGCAGGGTGCTTCGGCTCGATGATGAAACCGGCGAAGGCTTCATGACGATGTACCGCGTGTTTGATGGCATCTATCTGATGTACAACGATTTTCATCTGCGGGCATGTGTATCAAAATATCAGAATGCGGAGACAGTGCTCTGTATTGATCACTGCCGCGAGGGACGCATCGAGCACGAAAACGTATTCGGCGGCAGATATTACATGGAGGCAGGCGATCTGCGGATCGACCGGCGCGTGCACCACGAAGGCAAGGTCGAGATGCCGCTTTCGCATTATCACGGCATCTCAATCGGGTTTATGCAGGAGAAGGCGCAGGAGACGCTGAACCGCGAAATGCCGTTCCTGCATGCCGATCTCGATGAGATTGCGCGGCGCTTCTGTCCGGATAACCGCGAATTTCTGCTGCGGACAAATGAGCTGCTGAATCCGGTGTTTGCGCAGCTTTACCATGCGCCGAAAAGCATCCGCCCCGATTATTTCAAGGTCAAGATTGCGGAGCTGCTGATTCTGCTGCGGACAATTGATCCGGCTGACTGCACGGAGCGCCGCCCGTATTTCCCGCGCACGCAGACCGAGAAAATCAAGGAGATGCATGCGCTCATCACAGAGCGGCTGGACCGCTCCTACACAGTCGAGGAGCTTTCGGCGCTTTCCGGCATGCCGCCCGCAACGCTGCGCAAAGTGTTCAAGGCGGTTTACGGCGCACCGGTCTATCAGTATATCAAGGGCTACAAAATGAAAGCGGCTGCTGCAATGCTGATTTCGGAGGACATCTCGGTTGCGGACATTGCACAGCGGCTCGGCTATGACAATGCATCCAAGTTTTCGGCGGCGTTCCGCGATATCATGGGCGTGACGCCGCAGCATTACAGGAAAAGGCAGGAGGATTTCTGATGGGAAAAGATCAAAACGGCTCGTTCCGCTGGCTGCTCGGGCAGTCGGGGGAGCGAAAGGGAAAATTCATCGCGAGCGTATTGCTTGCGGCGCTGAGCACGGTCTGCGGCATTGTGCCGTATTATTTCATTGCACGGGTTGTCAAGGATCTGCTCGCAGGCAGCACAGAGAAACATGCGTATCTTGTGAACTTCGGCATCATTCTGCTGCTCTGGCTGGGACACGCGCTGTTCCATGCACTTTCCACGGCAAATTCGCATCTCGCGACCTTCCACACACTCGCTGTGATCCGCAAAAAGGCGCTGGATAAGCTTGCAAAGATGCCGCTCGGCAATGTGATCAGTCAGCCTTCCGGCGCGCTGAAAAGCTCAATCGTCGAGCGCATTGACAGCATAGAGACAACACTTGCACACATCCTGCCCGAGTTCACAACGGGTATCGGCGCACCGGTCATCATTCTGATCTATGCGTTTGTCATCAACTGGAAGCTCGGGCTTGCGGCATTGATCACGGTTCCGCTCGGTATCATCTGCTATGCGCTGATGATGTTCGGCTATGAGGAGAACTACGGCAGAACCGTCCGCGCGACGAAAGCGCTTAACGCCGTCACCACGGAGTATATCAACGGCATTGAGGTTATCAAGGTGTTCGGCAAGGCGCAGTCCAGCTATGAAAAGTTCGCTGATGCAGCAAAAGAGAGCGCTGCAAGCTTTGTTGACTGGATGCGCAAATGCAATGTCTACATGACATTTGCGATGTGCATCATGCCGGCAACGATGCTCTCCGTCCTGCCGATCGGCGGCATCATGGCGATGCACGGAACGATCAGCGCCGCAGATTTTATCACGGTTATCATCCTGACGGTCGGACTGATTGAACCGCTGCTCGGTGTCATGTCCTATTCGGACGATATTGCGCAGATGGATACCATCGTGACAGAGGTGCGCAGTATCATGGATGCGCCCGAAATGGAGCGTCCTGCAAAGCTGACAAAGGAACTCAGCGGCGGGGATATTGTGCTGCATGACGTCCGGTTCCGCTATGCCGAGCAGGAGATTCTGCACGGCGTTTCCATGACGATTCATCAGGGCGAATTCGTCGCGCTTGTCGGACCCTCCGGCAGCGGCAAATCCACGATTGCAAGACTGATCGCATCGCTCTGGGATATCGACAGCGGCAGCATCACGTTCGGCGGCGTTGATATCAGAGAAATCCCGCTCGATGATTACAACAGCCGCATTGCATATGTCTCGCAGGATAACTATCTGTTTGATCTCTCCGTGCGCGAGAATATCCGGCTCGGCAATCCGTCCGCGACTGATGCGGAAATCGAGGACGCAGCGAAAAAATGCGGCTGCCACGATTTCATCATGGGACTGGAAAACGGCTATGATACAGTGGTCGGCTCCTCCGGCGGACATCTCTCCGGCGGCGAACGGCAGCGCATTGCAATCGCGCGCGCAATGCTGAAAAATGCGGATATCATCATTCTCGATGAGGCAACCGCCTACACTGACCCAGAAAACGAAGCGATCATTCAGCGCAGTGTCGCGAAGCTGGTCGAGGGCAAAACGCTGATCGTAATTGCGCACAGACTTTCCACAGTCGCGAACGCGGACAGACTGTATGTCATCCGGGACGGCGTGATCGAAGAACAGGGCACGCATGCGGAGCTGCTCGGCAGGGGCGGTCTTTACAGCGCCATGTGGGCGGCACATATCTCTGCAAAGGACGGTGAGGATGATGTTTAAGATTCTGCGAAACTTTTTTGATTTCTGCGATGAAAAGGACAGAAAGCGCTTTTATGCTTCGATTGTTCTCAGTCTGCTGCAGGCGATGTTTGAAGCGCTCAAAATCCCCGCGATTGCGTGCATGGTCAAGGCGCTGCTGGAAGGCAATGTCACCGGTAAAACCTGCCTGACCTGTCTTATCATTATGCTGGTCAGCGTGATCGGTGCAGGTGCATTCAAATCCAACGCAACCATGCTGCAGACCGAGGGCGGCTACAGCACATGCGCAAACAAGCGGATGCAGCTTGCAGAGCATCTGCGCTATCTGCCGATGGGCTACTACAATGAAAACAGCCTCGGACGGATTATGTCCGTGACCACAAACACAATGCAGAATCTGGAGAATGTTGCAACGCGCGTTGTCATGCTCGTCTGCTCGGGTCTGCTGACAACAGCGGTGATCACTGTGATGATTCTGTTCTTTGACTGGCGGATCGGTCTGATTCTCTGCGCCGGACTTGCCGTGTTCTTCATGATCAACAGCGGCATGATGAAGACTTCGGCGGGCATGGCAAAGCAGAAGATTGAAAAGGATTCGGCACTGATTGCAAAGGTCATTGAGTATATTCATGGCATTTTCGAGGTGCGGACATTCCGCCTGACCGGTGAACGCAGCCGCGATCTCAACACCGCGATTGACGAGAACGAGCATGCAAACACCGCAATGGAGCTCAAGCTGATTCCGTATATGACGCTGCAGAGCTTCTGGCTCAAGGCGGTCGGCACGGTCATCGCGCTCGCCTCAGTCCTGATGTTCATCGGCGGCAGCATGGATCTGCTCACCGCAATCCTCATGATCATCAGCTCGTATCTGATCTATGCGCAGCTCGATACCGCGGGCAAATACTCCGCGCTGCTGCGCACGGTTGATGTCAGTGTCCGGCAGGCGCAGGAGATTCTCAGCACCCCGCAGATGGACATCACCGGCAAGGATATCAAACCGGAGCATTGCCGCATCGAAGCAGAAAATATCAGCTTTGCCTATGAAAAACGGAAGATCATTGACGGCGTTTCGCTGACGGTCCCCGAGCACACCACAACCGCAATCGTCGGACCTTCCGGCGGCGGCAAGACCACGCTGACCTCACTGCTTTCGCGCTTCTGGGATGTCGATGCAGGCCGCGTCACACTGGACGGCGTCGATGTCCGCGAATACAGCATGGACGCCCTGATGAAAAACTACAGCTTTGTGTTCCAGCGCGTCTATCTCTTTGCGGATACGATTGCGAACAATATCCGGTTCGGGCAGCCGGAGGCGCCGATGGAAAAGGTCATAGAGGCGGCGAAAAAGGCATGCTGTCACGATTTCATCATGCAGCTGCCGGAGGGCTATGATACTGTGATCGGCGAGGGCGGCGCATCGCTTTCCGGCGGTGAAAAGCAGCGCATTTCAATCGCCCGCGCAATCATGAAGGATGCACCGGTCATCGTGCTGGATGAGGCAACTGCAAATGTCGATCCCGAAAACGAAGCCGATCTCATGCACGCAATCGAAGCGCTGACAAAAGAGAAAACGATCATCATGATCGCGCACAGACTGAAAACCGTCCGCAATGCCGATCAGATTCTCGTCATTGACGGCGGCAGGATTGCAGAGCAGGGCACGCATGATTCCCTGATGCAGGAGAACGGTATCTACCGCAGCTTTGTCGAGAGCCGCCGAGAAGCTGCCTCGTGGAGACTGTGAAATATCCGGACTGTTTACGGCGGATGTCGAAAACCGCGGACTTGTCCTTGATCCGCGCACAAAGCTGTTAGTTTTGATTACGCCGGTGATCTTTGTACGCGGCGGCACGGGCAGCGATCTGGCTGCTCGGTACCGCGGGCGTGCCGGCATAAATAATATGTGCATAAATGTATATAAGGAGCTTCTCAGAAGAAACAGAGCTGAGAAGTCCCTTTGTTTTATACAATATTGCCATTGCGATTTTCAAAGGAATATGTTATAATATAAACTGATATTTGCAGGTGCAAACTGCAGATATCACTCAGACATTTTTATCAACATCATTAAAGGAGGATGAACATGCAAGCAAACTGGCATTCTATCCGCAACACCGGCAAACGGCTCGGCGGCGGCCTGATGGGCTCGCTGATGCTGCTTTCCGGTGCAGTCATGCCGTATCAGGGGCTTCTGCAGAAACCGCTGACCGGTCTGGCTGCTGAAACAGAGCTGCCCGCAGAAACCGCAGCGGATTCCGCTGTCACCCTGCAGGCGGAGACAACCGCACCCGTGACAACTGCGAAACCCGTTACAACAACGGCAAAATCTGTCACCACGGCAGCCGTGACAACTGCAAAGCCCGTCACAACAGCAAAACCTGTGACCACAGCGAAACCCGTGACCACGGCGAAGACTGTCACAACAACCGCGAAACCCGCCGTCACAACGGCAGCACCCGCTGCGACTACCGATCCCGCTGCAGCCGGCGACGGCTTCGAGTTCACAACGGACGGCAAAACCGCAGTGCTCAAATCCTATTCCGGCAAAGCGGAAACACTCGTGATTCCTGCGACCTATCAGGGACTGCCCGTCACAGCGATCGGTTCCGGCGCGTTCAGTGAGAATAAGAGTATCAAATCCGTTGAAATTCCCGACAGTGTGACGAGCATCGGCAGTTATGCTTTTTATCATTGCGGAAAGCTGAGTGCGCTGACAATCCCGAAGTCTGTCAAGACAATCGGCGAATATGCGTTCCAATACTGCTATGCGCTGAAAGAAATTGACATTCCGGAAAGCGTGACATCTATCGGCAGATACGGATTCAGTGATTGCACCGCATTGGAGACCGTGACGCTCCGTGAGGGCTTGCAGACCCTCAATACCAATGCATTCGGTGCAACAAAGATTCAGAAGATCTACATTCCTGCAACGCTGAACAGTTGTGACCGTCCGTTCTCCGGCACTGCGCTGACGGATATCACATTTGCTGAGGGAATCAA